>DATEAK010000311.1:0-16433 GCA_035288405.1 bacterium
ACCTTTTCCGTGATGGCTTTCCAGGAGGAAAGAATGGCCACGCTGCTCAGCAGGGTCGTGAGCAGGATGAGAAACAAGCTGATCCCGTCCACCCCCACGCTGTAGGAAACTCCCCAGCGCGGGATCCAGGGAATTTTTTCCACGAATTGCAAGGCGGGGGTGGAAGGGTCAAAGTCCGTGTAGAGCCGCAGCGACAAGACGAAGTCGGCCAGCGAGACAAGAAGCGCGCCCCAGCGGATCCATTGCACCCGTTGCCGGTTCAGGGCCATGAGAAAAACCGCCCCTACAATGGGGAGAAACGTAATCCAGGTCAGGACGGGGAAGCCGTTGTTCACCTTCTCTCCTACCTCAGAACGTACCAGAGGATGACGATCGTGCCGCCCAGGATCGTCAGGGCATAGGTGCGGACATAACCCGATTGCAGGCGGCGCAAGACGGAGCCGCCGTTTTCCAGGAGACGGCCCACACCGTTTACCGTTCCTTCAATGACGAACAAGTCCATGGCGTTAAATAAGAGCTGAGAGCCTCGCACCAGGGGTTTCACGATAATGACTCCGTAGAACTCATCCACATAGTACTTGTTAAGCAGGGCCCGATAGGTTCGAGGCCAGCGTGCCGCCAGAAGAGCAGGCCGCCGGGGATTTTTTACATAGAAACGATAGGCAACCCCGATCCCGCCCAGGGCCAGAAGAACCGAAATCCCCATGACCAGTAACTCCGGGCTGGAAGAATGGACCTCGGCCCCCAGTTTGTGGGTAGATTCCAAACCGAACACCGGAGCGAGGAAAGATTCAAACGGCTGCCCGCCACCCAGGGCTGCGGGAACCCACAGATACCCCCCCACGACCGCGAGGACGGCCAGCAACATGAGGGGAACGGCCATCGCGGAGGGAGACTCGTGCACGTGGCCCGCTCTGTGAGGATCGACGCGGCTTTCCCCGTGGAAGATCATGAAGAGGTGCCGCCCCATGTAAAAAGCCGTCAGGCCCGCCGTCACAGCCCCCACAATCCAAAAGCCCAGGCCGCCGTAGGGGCTGCTGTACGCTTGCCAGAGAATCTCATCCTTGCTGAAGAACCCCGAAAATCCCGGAATGCCCGCAATCGCCAGAACCCCCATGAGGTTCGTCCAGTAAGTGACCGGCAGTTTTTTCTTGAGTCCCCCCATCTGCCGCATATCCTGTTCCCCGCCCAGCGCGTGGATCACGCTGCCGGCAGCCAGAAACAGGAGAGCTTTGAAAAAAGCATGGGTCATCAGATGAAAGATCCCCGCCGCAAAGGCCCCCACCCCGACCGCCAAAAACATGTAACCGAGCTGGCTGATAGTCGAATAGGCCAGAACCCGCTTGATGTCGTTTTGGACCAGGGCGATGGTGGCGGCGAACAGCGCCGTCACGGCTCCCACGGTGGCCACTACGGTCATCGAGACAGGGGCCAGAAGGAAAAGAGCGTTGGTGCGGGCCACCATGTAGACTCCGGCCGTGACCATGGTGGCGGCGTGGATCAGGGCGCTCACCGGCGTGGGCCCTTCCATGGCATCCGGCAGCCACACGTATAGAGGGATCTGGGCTGATTTCCCCGTAGCCCCCGCGAAGAGCAGGAGAGTAATCGCCGTAGCCAGTACAGTCCCCTCCCCGAGAACCTTGGAGGCGGAGCCGAAGACTTCGGTAAAGCCCAGCGTCTTGAAGTGGACGAAGATGAGGAACAAACCCACCAGGAAAGCAAAATCCCCCACCCGGTTCACGATGAACGCTTTTTTGGCCGCATCGGAGGCCGACTTCCTCTCGAACCAGAAACCGATGAGCAAATAAGAGCAGAGCCCCACGGCTTCCCAGCCGACGAACATGAGCAGGAAGTTGTTGGCCAGAACCAGGATCAACATGGAGAACGTGAACAAGTTCAGATAGGAGAAGTAGCGGGCGTAGCCGCCATCCTCGTGCATGTAGCCCACGGAATAGACATGGATGAGGAACCCGACACCGGTCACCACCAGAATCATCACCGACGACAGCGGATCGACCTGAAAACCGACGACGGCGCGGAAATCTCCGGCCGAGATCCAAGTGTAGAGGATCTTCTCGAAATGCCGGGACTCCACGGGCAGTGAGAGTAAGGCCTGCAGGATGCCCAGGGAGAGGAGAAAGGAGAGCCCCACCACGCCGCAGCCCACCCAGGTGACGGCCCTCTTGCCCAGTGCTTTGCCGAACAATCCGTTGATGATGAACCCCAGGAGGATCAGCAGCGGCACCCAGCCTACATAGTCAAGCATACTCAAACTCTCTCCAGTTCTTTCCCCGAGATGGTACCCCCCCCGTTTGGAAGAAGAGAACCCTCGATCCAGCCCACATGACTCGCGTCGCAAGCGCTTCGGGAGCCCCAGGGGGCTCCCCCGAGGATCTTGCCAGCGGAATCAACACTTCCATCAGAAGCGCGGACGAGGCACGTCATGGCTACCCCTTCAGCAAGTTCACGCGGTCGACGTCTACGGATTCCCGATTCCGGTAGACGGACACGATGATGGCCAGCCCCACGGCCGCCTCGGCCGCCGCCACGGTCATGACGAAGAAGACGATGATCTGACCGTTCAAGGAATCGAGATAGCGCGAGAAGGCCACGAAGGTCAGGTTCACCGCATTGAGCATGATCTCGATGCTCAGGAAGATGATGATCGCGTTGCGGCGCACCAGCACGCCCGCCACACCGATGGCGAAAAGAGCTGCGCTAACAATTAGGTAATGGCTGA
Source organism: bacterium (assembly GCA_035288405.1). Lineage (GTDB taxonomy): Bacteria > JACPSX01 > JACPSX01 > JACPSX01 > JACPSX01 > JACPSX01. Next base: position 2,741 of record DATEAK010000311.1, read on the forward strand.
GAGGAACCAAGGGCATCTCCTAACGGCTGCTGAAAATACTAGAGTTTCTTTTTGGCCAAAATCACCACCCCCACCAGAGCCACGAAGATCAGCACCGAGGTGGCCTCGAAGGGGAATAAGAAGTCAGTGAACAAGGCACGCCCCACCGCCTGGGTATTGCCGGCTTGTCGTATGACCTCTTGGGAGAAAGGCCCTTGGGGTCCCAAGGAGATCTTGCCGGCCAGCACTCCTCCCAACAGCCCCAGCAGGACCAGAGTTCCAATCGATCCGGCCGTTTTCATCAAGCTCACCCCTCTCTCCTCGATGTCTTCGCGGCGCAGATTCAGGAGCATGATCACGAAGAGGAAGAGGACCATGATGGCCCCGGTGTAAACGATGATCTGAGCCGCCGCGATGAATTCCGCACCCAGGATAAGAAAAAGACCTGCCAGGGAAACGAAAGAGATGATGGCAAAGACCACGCTGTAAACCGGGTGTGTCTGAAGAACCACCAGGAGCGCCGCAGCCAGCATAACGGCCGACAGAATGTAGAAGAGAACAGCCGGCATTTCCACCTCACTCCAGCAGCACGAGCCCGAGACCCGTGAGCAGAATATTGAGCAGGGAAAGGGGGAGGAACACTTTCCACCCCAAATTCATGAGCTGGTCATAGCGAAACCGGGGGAGCGTCCAGCGCACCCACAGGAAGAAAAACAGGAAAAAGACCACCTTGCCGACAAACCACAGGACGGGAGGGATTCCCAGAGACCCCAGTCCGGGAAGGCCCTGCCATCCTCCGAAGTAGAGAGTGACGGCCATGGCTGAGATGGTGAACATGGCGGCGTACTCGGACATGAAGAAGAGAGAAAACTTCATGCTGCTGTATTCCGTGTGATATCCGGCCACCAGCTCCGGCTCGGCTTCCGGCAGATCGAAGGGGAGACGGTTCGTCTCGGCGAAGGCGGCGATGAGGAAGATCACAAAGCCCAGAGGTTGCAGAAAGACATACCAGAGATTCGATTGATCCTCGACCACCCGGGTCAAGCTCAGGCTGTGGGACATCATGAGAACTCCGACAATGGACATCCCCAAAGAGAGTTCGTAGCTGATCATCTGAGCTGCGGAGCGCAGCCCCCCCAGCAAGGAGTATTTGTTGTTGGAAGACCACCCGGCCAGGACGATTCCGTAGACTCCCATGGAAGAGAGGGCAAAGATATAGAGGATGCCGATATTCACATCGGCGATTTGCAGGGGGACGGGCTCGGGCAGCAGCCCGAAGAAATCAGTGGGCGGCCCGATGGGGATTACCGCATAGGAAGCAAAGGCCGCGATCGTAGAGATCGCCGGCGCCAGGACATAAATGACCTTGTCCACGTGATCGGGGATCACGTCTTCCTTGAACATGAGCTTGAGACCGTCGGCCAGGGGCTGCAACAATCCAAACGGACCGACCCGGTTTGGGCCGAAGCGAAGCTGGATGCGTCCGGAAACCTTGCGCTCCGCCAGCGTCATGTAGGCGACGATCCCCAAGACCGCGCCGAAGATCACACCTACCTTCAGCAGAGTTACGAGCCACCAAAGAACGGACATACGTCCTGCATCCTCTGTCCCGCCCATGGGCGGGATTCAACCGCCGCGAATCACTAGCGCGAGAAAGGGCAACCCTTGCCCTGAATGTGTGCTTCGTACTCGGCGCGGAAAAGCATGATCGTGCTTTCCACCGGAGTGAGGGCTGCATCACCGAAGGGGCATAGGGTCTGGCCCCGAATGTTGTTGCACACGTCCAGGAGCAGATCCAGGTCTTCTTGCCGCCCCTTGCCATGCTCGATGCGCTCGAGAACCACGCTCATCCAGCGGGTCCCCTCCCGGCAGGGGGTGCATTGCCCGCAGGATTCGTGTTCGTAGAAATGACACAGGTTCAGGGCGGCCCATACCATGCAGGTCGTGTCATCCATAACGATGATCCCCGCCGACCCCAAGAGAGACCCGGCTTGGGCCACGGACTCGAAATCGAGCTTTACGTCCAGATGCTTCTCGGTCAGGAAAGGAACCGAGGAGCCTCCGGGGATAAACGCTTTGAGCTGCCGGCCGCCCCGGATGCCTCCGGCGTGCTCGTAAATAAGCTCGCGGGCTGTGACCCCCATGGGGAGTTCGTAGGTTCCCGGGCGGTTGACATGACCGCTGACGCCGAAAACCCGAGTGCCGGTGCTTTTTTCGGTGCCGATGGCAGCAAACCACTCGGGCCCTTTCCAGATAATGTCAGGAATGTTGGCGAGGGTCTCGACGTTGTTGATCACCGTCGGACCGCCGAATAAGCCTTGAGTGGCCGGAAACGGAGGTTTCACCCGGGGCTCGCCGCGCTTTCCCTCGAGAGACTCCATAAGGGCAGTCTCCTCTCCGCAAATGTACGCGCCGGCCCCCCGATGAACGTGCACATCCAGATGAAAATCGCTGTCCAGGATGTTCTTCCCCAGGAACCCGGCGGCTCGGGCTTCCGCGATGGCCTGTTCGAGCACTCTGGCTCCGTAGATCATTTCCCCCCGGATGTAGATGTAGGCGGTATGGATCCCGATCGCGTAGCAGGTCAGAGCGATTCCTTCCAGGAGCAGGTGAGGGTCCTTCTCGATGATGACCCGATCCTTAAACGTCCCGGGTTCGCTCTCGTCCGCGTTGCAGCAAAGGTATTTGGCAAGCTTGGATTCCTTGGGAACAAAACTCCACTTGAGTCCCGTCGGAAATCCCGCCCCGCCGCGCCCACGCAGTCCGGAGCGCTTGACGATCTCGATGAGATCGTCCGGTTTGATCTCTTTGAGAGCCTTCTCGAGAGCCCGGTAGCCGCCGCGGGACCGGTAGATCTCCAGCGCCTGGGAGTTCGGAACGTCGACATTCTTAAAGACGATCCTCTCGGCCACAGTCCCTCCTACTTCCGAGAGAGTTCTTCCAAAATCCGATCCACCTTTTCCGGGTTCAGCCCCTCGTAGTAGTCGTCATTGATCTGGATCACCGGGGCCGTTCCGCAGGAGGCCAGGCACTCAACGGTCACCAGGCTGAATGTGCCATCGGGGGTCGTCTCTCCGACTTCGATCCCAAGCTTCCCCTGTAGATACTCCAGGATCTTTTGGCTCCCGCATAGCGCGCAGGGCAGCGTGCGGCAGACCTGGATCACGTACTTCCCCATCTTCTCCTTGTAGAACATCGTATAAAAAGAAGCCACGCTGTGTACGTAAGTCGGCGTCAGAGACAAGAGCCCCGCAACATAGTCGATGGCTTCCTTGGAGACATAGCCCACTTCGGACTGGACGAGATGGAGTGTGGGGAGGAGGGCAGCCCGCTTGTCCGGATAGTGCTCAAGCAATTGCTGAAATTTTTCCATTGCCGCCTGTGAAAGCATGGGTCCGCTGCCTCTTTAGGACTGTTCGCGTTTACCCCGCAGAGGAAAATCCTTCCGCAAGGGGTGACCTTCAAACCCGTCGGGAGTCAGGATTCTTCTCAAGTCGGGATGAGCGCCGAAGGTGATCCCGTACATGTCGTAGATCTCCCGCTCAAACCAGTTTGCAGAGGGCCAGACAGACACCACCGAAGGGAGTGAGCAAGAATCGGCGGGAACCCCGACTTTGAGGCGGACTCTGAGACGCCGGCTCAAAGCATAGAGGTGATAAACAACCTCAAAGCGCGGATCGCGATCCCAATAATCCACCCCGCACAGGTCACTCAAGTAAGTAAACCCCAACTCCGGGTCGTCCCGTAAGAACCGGCAGACTTCTTGAATCTGCTCACGCTGAATCACCAGCGTCGGCCACCCCGACGCTTCTTCGGTGCCGAGTACCGCCGCAGGAAAAGTCCGGCGCGTCTTGAGGATCACAGGATCATCTGGCACTTTGCCCTCCAGACATTTCCCGCGGGGAAACAACGAGCTGCCGTCCACCGCCATTTTTCAACAGCGCCATTCCCTCTTCCGCTACTCCCAATCGAATGCACCCCGCTTCCAGAGATAAACGAAGCTAAGAAGCAAGATACCGATGAAGACCACCATCTCAATGAAACCGAACCAGCGCAAATCCGCAAAAACCACCGCCCAAGGGTAGAGAAAAACGGTTTCCACGTCAAACAAGATGAAGAGCATGGCGATCAGGTAAAACTTCACCGAGAAACGCAGACGGGCATCCCCTACAGGCTCCATGCCGCATTCGTAGGCGGAGAGTTTGATTTTTTCGTAGGTCTTCTGCCCCACGAAGTAAGAGAGAACAATAGTGCCTAAGGCAAAGCCCGTAGCCAACAGGAGCAAGATAAAAATTGGAAGGTATTCACTCATCTCCCGCACCGAGCTCGTTACCGTTTCTTTTCAAGTTCCTTTTTTCACAACTCGCGCACCATAGCATAGAACTTCGGGAACTGACAACCCCCTTTTCCCGCTGGAAGATTTACTTTTGCCTACTCTCACCTCTTCACTGAAGAATTACAATCTTCCCTCAACTCCTCGGGGGAGCCACACCCAGGATGGGTACCCGGCTCCCGAACGGCTTGCGGCGAGACTCTTCCCAGCTAAGTCGTGAGGAAATCGAGCGCAACCCGTTATATCGCCTGCGGGGGCTGCCCCCTCGGAGCGGAACTCTATGGCGGATGGATTGAGTGAGGTGATTTGGGAGACCGGGTGTGCCCCGTAGGGCGACTTAAAGTTTTGCAGGCGCCGCCCCTTGAACACTCGAATCTTCTCGCACCGCAAAAATAGTTGAACCCAAATCGCCTCACCGCGCAAAAGTTTACTGGAGCCCCGAGGGGCACCCCGGTCTCTGCACGGCTGGCGGCAAAAGATTTTCCACTTGCTGTACAACGCTCAGAAAGCTGATGGGGGTGGGCAAGCTTTTCCCGGAGGAAGCAGTCAGCGGTCAGCTTTCAGCAAGAAGAGATGAAAAATTTTAGGGGATTAAGGGGAGAAGTCCTCGCTGGCCAACTTCTCGTTCAGAAGACGGTTCAAACGAGAACGGTAAACGAGATCGAAGGTTTCCTCTTTATCCGGAAAAAGGAAGAGGGCTTCGCGCTTGGCAAGAGCCGCGAGCGCGACGGCTTCCTCATAGGAAATAGAAGTCTGCAAGATCAAACTTCCGGTCAAATCCATCATGCGCTGCAAACGCCGAATTTTGCGATCCTCTTCCCGGATTGCCTCTTCCTCGAGGATTCCTGACTTTTCCGGGGCCTGGGCAGGCTTAGGCTCCATAAATAATCGCTCCCTAGGGCACCTGAGTTATCCCTGCTGCTTTCTCGAGGCTGGCCTGAGCCGTCTTGTAATTATATAAGGCCTGCACATTGGAGGTCCGGGCATTGGTCAGGGAAACTTGAGCGTTACTCTCGTCCAAAAGAGTTCCCACGCCGGCCTGGTAGCGGCCTTGGGCCAGCTCCAGGTTTTCCTGAGCCTGACGCACGATAAGCTCAGTCACGCGCACCTGCTCCTGGGCCTGCTGCAGGTTGAGAAACGCCTGCTGCACTTCAAGCCGGACGGTCAGGCGCTGATTGTCTTCTTGAGCCCTGAAGTTCTCCACATTGGCCCGAGCCTCGGCGACTTGCTGCTTGGTTAGGAATCCGCTAAAGATGTTAAAGCTTAGAACCGCCCCAACGTTCCACGACCGGGACAGCGGAAACTGCTTTCCGCTGGTCCCGTATCCGGCGTTTCCCGAAAGCGTGGGCAAGAAATTCGCTTGGGAAAGCCTGAGAGAAGCCTCCGCCGATTGCCGCTTCGCCTGCAGGGATTTTAGCTCCGGCCGGTTCGTTTCCGCCTGGAGGAGCATGTCCGGAAGCTTGTAAGAAACCGGGGAGAAATCCAGGTTGTCGATAAGGTCATAGGAAGAGTCGTTGGAAATTCCCAGGGCGTTGTTCAGCGTGACCCGGGCAAGCGCCAGGTTGTTGCGGGCCTGGATCAAGTTAAGCTGGCCATTCGATAAGTTGACCTGCGCCGATGTCACGTCAAAACGGGTGCGTATTCCCACTTCATAATAGCCGTTTGCCTGATCAAGGCTCTTCTGGAACTGGGCCACGGTCTGCTCATTGACAACGACCAGCCGCTTGGCGGCCAGGAGCTGGTTGTAAGCCTGCTTCACGTTGAAAATGAGCTGATTCCGAACGGAGTTCAGGTCCTCCTGGGAAGAGTGCAGGTTTTCTTTAGCCGCATTTGTGCTTTGGGCAGTTCGGCCAAAGTCTTCCAGTGTCTGGGTCATGGTGAGATTCATCCCGTAACTGTTTGAAGAACCCGCTGTGGTCGTTCCCACTGAACGATTGTCAAAAGGTAATTCAACCCCAGACCGCGTGTACTGGCCGGACAGCCCCAGCTGCGGGAAAAATCCCGACTGAGCCTCTCCTACCCGGGCCTGGCTGGCTTGTACTGTAAACTGTGAGGCTCGCAAGCTCGGGTGCTGCTGCAGTGCAATTTGCACGGCCTGCTCTACGGACAAGACCTTGGGTATAGCCGGAGCTTGCGTTTCCTGGGCGTAACTTGGACAAACGGCCAGGAAAAGCAGGAAGAGAATACCTATGATCCACCCCGCCCCCACAGCGAACTTCCATTTGCTTTTCGGCAAACCGTTCATCTCCTCTCCTTATATTGTAATGAATAAGCGATCAGTCCTCAGCAGTCAGCAATCCGATCGAAGACTTCCCGGCTGGCGGCCGAGCGCCGCACGATTTCCATTACTCATAGCGCAGGGCATCGATGGGATTCAAGCCGGCAGCCTTCCGAGCCGGATAAAAGCCAAAAAAAATTCCCACGGCGCCCGAGAAACCAAAAGACATGAGAAGAGACCAGAGAGTAATAAAAACCGGCCATTTGGCCCACAGTGAGATCCCCTCGGCCACCCCCACGCCGAGAAGGATTCCGACGAACCCGCCGGTCGTGCTTAGCACGATGGCTTCCACGAGAAACTGTTTCAAAATATCGCGGCGCCGGGCGCCAACAGCCATGCGGACTCCGATCTCCCGGGTTCTCTCGGTCACCGACACCAGTAAGATGTTCATGATGCCGATGCCGCCCACGAGGAGGGAAACGGAGGCAATGCTCCCCAGCAGGAGCGTCATCACCGAGGCGGTGGCCTGAGCCGTGGCTCCGATATCCTCCAGGGATCGAACGGTAAAATCGTCCTCGTCAGACTGGATCCGATGGCGGCGGCGCAATACCTCCGTGATTTGCTTCTGGGCCTCGGTCACCTGCAAAGGCCCCACGGCAGACACCACCATGCTGTTCACCGTTCCCAGGAAGCGACTCCCCAAAACACGCCTCTCTGCCGTGCTGAAAGGGATCAACACCGTATCATCCTGGTCCTGGTGACCGAATGCAGACTGTCCTTTCGGTGAAAGCACGCCGAGGACCCGGAAGGGAACGTTCTTGATGCGCACGATCTGACCGATCGGATCCTCCCCCGGAGCGAAAAGATTCTTGACCACCGACTGACCCAGTACAACCACAGCGGTTCCGCCTTCCATGTCCTGCTGAGTGAAAAATTCCCCCGAGACGAGAGGCCAGTCGCGGATATCTTGATATTCCGGGGAGACACCCTGGACACTGCTAATCCAGTTCTGATCCCGGTAAACCACCTGGGCCGCACCCCGCCTGATGGGAGAAACGAGTGCCACCGCAGGGCACTCCTGGCGGATGGCTTCCACATCCCCCAGGTTCAGTGTGGAGGAAGCTCCGGCCCCCATTCGAACTCCGCCGCTTGTAACGCTGCCGGGAAAGATGACCAGCATGTTGGACCCAATCGCCGCGATACTCCGCTGAATGGAGTCTTTGGCCCCTTGCCCCACTGCCAGCATGGCAATGACCGAGCCGACTCCGATGATCACCCCCAGCATGGTGAGGGCTGTGCGCAAGCGATTTTTCCCAAGGGCTTTATAGGCCACTCGGCAGATGGCCAGCAAATTCATGCCCTCTCCTCACGCCCCAATTCGAGCGCTGCTTCCTTGCGGGCAGTGTCCTCGGCAATCAGGCCGTCCCGGAAACGGATCCGGCGCCGGGCCTGAACCGCGACGTCCGAATCATGGGTAACCATAATAATCGTAACGCCTTCTTCCTCGTTAAGGGTATGAAAAAGTGCGATGATCTCCCGTCCCGTTTGGCTGTCCAGGTTTCCCGTCGGTTCGTCGGCGAGTAACAGGGCCGGATGATTCACCAGGGCCCGGGCAATGGCGACCCGCTGTTGTTGTCCCCCCGAGAGTTGGTTTGGAAAATGCTCTTCGCGATTCTGGAGTCCTACGCGCTCAAGCAACCGCAGCGCGATTTCCCGGCGCTTTTTTGCCGGAGTATCCGAATAGAGCAGCGGCAGTTCCACATTCTCCCGTGCCGAGGTACGGGACATAAGAAAAAAGTTCTGAAACACAAATCCGATCTTCTGGTTGCGCAGTCGGGCCCGCTCGTCGGATCCCATTTGAGTCACCCGCTCTCCGTCCAGCCGGTAATCCCCCCGGTCGGGTAAATCGAGGCACCCCAGAATGTGCATCAAGGTCGATTTTCCCGAGCCCGAGGGCCCCGTGACCGCCACAAATTCCCCCTTCTCTATCGCCAGGCTGGCGCCGCACAAAGCTTCGACCCGAACTTCTCCCAAAAGGTAGGTCTTCCAAATCTCCGTGACTTCGATCAGCGCCACTAGAACCTCCGGAACCCGGGAGGAGCCGCGGGAGATCCTCCGTTGCCGGCCGTAAGGGAACGCAGCCCTATAATCACCTGATCCCCTTCCTTGAGGCTGCCGGAAACAATCTCCGTAAAGCGCCCGTCGCTGATCCCCGTCTGCACAGGAACCGGTTGCAAACTTCTCCCCGACCCCGGCATCCACACCTGCAACTGGATTCTCTCTGCGGGCTGCCGTTTTTGTCCTCCCTGACCTTTCCTTGGTGCTGGAGACTTCTCCCCCGCTGCTACCGGAGTGGGAGGCCGAAACCGCGTAGCCTGGACAGGTATTCTTAAAACGTTGTCTTTGCGCGCTGTGATAATGGACACCTGAGCCGTCATCCCGGGCATAAGTCTTTTTCCCGGGTTTTCTACGGCCACCACCGCATTGTAAGTTACCACGTTTTGTACCGTGGTGGGGTTCAACCGGACTTGAGAAACGCGACCTCGAAAGGTCTGCGCGGGAAAAGCGTCCACGGTGAATTGAACTTCTTGGCCTTCTTCAATTCTACCCACGTCCGCTTCCGGCATGCTGGTATCGATCTGCAGCCGGCTGAGATCCAAGGCAATCGTAAAAAGGGTCGGAGCTTGAAGACTTGCGGCCACCGTCTGCCCCACGTCCACGTTTCTTGCCACCACAATGCCGTCGATAGGGGAATAGATGGTGGCTTTCTCCAAAGTAATCTGGGTCTGACGTAGGGCCGCAGCAGACTGAGCCACTTGCGCTTCGTTTGTTTTGATCTGGGCCTGCGCCGACTGAACCTTCGCTTTAGCCGCCTCCAGGTCTGCCTCTGCTTGCTTGACCTGCGCTTCTGCCGCTTTCGTCTGGGCCACAGCCAGATCGTACGATGTATTGGCCACCTCTACGTCTCTCTGGGCGATGAGGTTGCGCTGCCAGAGGGCGGTCTGTCTGTTCTGATTATCCTTGGCGTCTTTCTCGCTGACCTTGGCCTTCTCCGCGTTGGCCTGCACACTGGCCAGGTTGGCCCGGGCGCTAAGGAGAGCGGCCTGGAAGTTTTCCAGAGAAGCCTTAGCATTGTCCACTTGGGCTCGGGCCGTTTGCAGATTGGCTGCAGCTTGAGCCACTTGAGATTCAAATGTGTCCGAATCCAGTTGAGCCAGGACCTGCCCGCGGCGCACCGGCGAGTTGAAATCGGCGTACAGTTTTTTGATCGTACCGGAAACCTGGCTGCCCACCAAAACCGTTGTAATTGGATTGACAGTACCGGTGGCTGTCACTCTCTCGACAACATTTCCCCGCTCCACCTTCGCCATAGTATATTGCGGATCGCTGGCACCTTTCCCCCTCCACCACAGAACTCCGGCCGCTACGGCCACAATCCCGGCGGCTGTCGCCAGCACTCGCCACCTGGTATTCATCATTCCTCCTTTGGTCCCCCCTCCTTACTTGGGCCATCGGGGCCGGGAAAAAGTTCCCCCGAAGACGCCTTGTCCCCTTCCACCAGATCGAGATCCTCCGAGGGAATGAGAATGCGAGCCTGGCCTCGAAGTTCCCGGGTCCATTCCTGAAGGCGGGCGTTAAACTTGCGGGCGGCAAGAAGTTGCTCCATTTGGCCTTTGAGTTCCTCCAGTGGTCTTTCCCCCAACTCTCCACGGTGTTCCTTGTAATATTCTTCAATTTCCGTTTCCGTAACCCGAATAAACAGGCGCAAGCGCAGGTCCATATACTTTAAAGCCAGAAGCTGACGGCGCACCAACTTGCGAATCACATTTTCGCTTACTCCAAGGGTATCGAGTCGTTGCTCCCAGCTCGAGGCACCTCCCAGCAGCGCCATTCGACGGCGGACTTCGGAATCGACCTCGGCCGGCGTAATCTCAACGATTTGCCGTCTTGTTGCCTCCTGCACAATAAGAACCTGATCGATCAATTGGGCTAAGGATTCGCCGGGCTCCACGCTCTTCACTCCAGCAGGCCCTGCAGCTAGTCTTTGCACCGCCATGAAATCTTCCAGATCTTTCGTGGTCAAAACCGTATCATTCACCACGGCGGCAATTCTCATCACCGCGGCAGCTTGCGCGGAATTTGCCGGAGACAGAAAAATCCACAGGAGTCCCGCAGCAAACAGCATTCCTCCCCGCAACTTCTGCTGTGACCGCCGGCTCCCGAATTTCACCAAAGTCCCTTTTTCAAAATGGATATCCAAGGGTGAAGTAAAACTCCCCAAGAGATTCACCCGGAACACGATTTAACTTTTGACCATAATCAATTCGTAAGGGCCCAATCGGTGTCACATACCGTAAACCCAAGCCCGTTGTCGAGCGCAGATGGCCCAGGGAAACCTCGCCGGCAGTGGTCCAGACATTCCCCGTGTCGACGAAAACAACCCCATTGAGACCCAGGAAAAGAGGAAAACGCAGCTCTGCATTTCCGATCAAAAGATAATTTCCCCCCGTGGGCGTCTTATCTCCTGCCTGGGGCCCTAATTCATCGCGCGAGTACCCCCTGACCGTTGTAGACCCCCCTGCGAAATAGCGCTCGGTAATAGGAACTATGGCAGTCGAGCCGAAGCTCCGGGCCAAGCCTCCTCGGCCTCCCAGAGCAAGAACCACCTGGTTGGAGACGGGAACGTACCAACGGCTCTCTCCGCTCAGCTTGTAAAAGTCCACTTGCGAGGCCAAAGCGAGGGAGGAGAGATCATAGGTCACGCTGTTCAGAGACCCGCGGGAGGGATTGATCGGGTCGTTCCGGCTGTCCCGGATCAAAGTGGGGGCGATGCTGGCGACAGTGAGTCTCCCCTCATCTCCTTTATCAAGAACCGCACTCGGGTCCACGTTGAGGAAGCGAATGCCGCTGTAACGATAGGCGAGGGCTGTCCGGTAGGCTCCCCCCCAAGCTTTCTCCAACCCGACTTGAACTCCCCGGGTCCGGGTTGTGTAGCTTATCTTTTTCAGGTTTCCCTGTTCCAAGCGGGCCGTACCCGTCACGGGGAAATCCAAAAGCCAGGGTTCCCGATAGCTCAAGCTGTAGTTTTGTTGAATCGAGCTGCGCTGCAGCCTCAAGTCCGCGCTGCGTCCCCAGCCACCCAGGTTCTGGTGGGAAGCTTCCACGAAACCCCGCAGCTTGTCTTCGGATCCGTACCCGAAACCAAACTCAATGACCTTCGGCTGAGCTTCGTTGACTTCCACCACAACATCCCGAGTTTCTCCCCCATCATCCAACGGGGAAACCGTGTGTACATCAACGGTGGAAAAAATTCCAAGCTGGCTGAGTTTACGTGCAGATCGAGAACCGAGAGCTCGACTGTAAGGATCCCCTTCCTTCAAGTCTAGCTCCCGTGTGATAACCCGGGAATGGGTCGTAAGATTTCCCTGCACGATGATTTGACCGATACGGATCGGATTTCCTTCGTCGATGTCCAATTCCAGTGTGATCTGCCCGGGCTCGGAAGTCGATCTTTCCACAGAAAGTCTGGCATTCCCATGTCCCATTTCCACGTACTTGTCGAGTATGCGGTCAATTCCCTTCTGCAAGAACACCTGGTTGAAAGAGTCCCCGGGACGGATCCCCAGCAAATCACGCACTTCCCCCTGGGATAGGGCCTGATTGCCCTTCACGTCGATTCCCGCGATGGTTGAAATCCCACCTTCCACGATGTTGACACGGATCGTCACACGGGTTGAATCCTGAGAGTACTCGTATTCCGCGCTGACCTCCGCCTGCAAAAAACCTCGGGAGTGGTAGAGAAACCGGATTGCTTCCAGGTCTTCATCGAAGCGTTTGGCCACATACCATTCCCTGCGGAAGATTCCCGAGGGGCGGGTAAGCATCTGAGCCAAAATATCGTCTCGGGAAATTCGGGTATTCCCCTGAATCTCAATTTTCGCGACCTGGACTCTTGGCCCTTCATCGATCGTGAAAGTGATAGCTCTCCCCTCCGGCACTTCGCTGAGAGCCGAGCCCACCTGGGCAAACGGGAGTCCATTGTCCTGGTAAACCGATTGAATTTGTCCGGCGTTTTTCTGTATGGTGAACGGGCTGAGATCTCCATCCTCCTGCAAAGTGAGTTTTTCCCTTAGTGATTTGGCGGAAAAGAATCGGTTTCCCTGAAAGTGGATCAAGACCCGGGGACCTTCTTGAATCCGCAGGGTGATGCGGACACTTTTACCCGGTAGCCGTTCGATCTCGGGCTTCTCAACCGAGGCGAATAAGAAGCCCCGGTCCCGGTATTCTTTTTCCAAACGCTCGATTCCCGCCTGCAGGCCGCGACGATTAAAGACCCGACCTGAATCCAGCCCCAAAACCTTTAAGATCCCTTGCCGGCTCAAGGTGTGGTTCCCTTGCCATATCAGAGACTCAATGCGTGTCGGAGACCCTTCGTTCACCTCCATGGTGACGACGACCCAGTGCCCGTCCGGCTTTCCGACTCGGGGTATGACTTTGCACTCTTCGTACCCAAGCTCTCGGCAATGCTCTTGCACCAAGCTCACCTGCTTAGACAGAAACGTCTGGTTGAGAACGGATGGCGGGGAGAGTGTCAAACCCTCGCTGAGTTGGCTTCGTGAGAGGGCCTGGTTGCCCCGGATACGCCAAGCTGCCACGAAAATCTGCGCTACCGTCCGGAAGGTAAGAGCGATTCCATCTTTTGCCGGCTGCACGTCAACGAGGATATCAGCAAACAAGCCTTTCTCATAGAGTCGCTTGATGCTTGCGCTGACCTTCTGCGGGTCGTATGGGTCCCCTTCTTTTATCAGAAGAAGGTCACGAAATTCCCTCTCGGACAGGTTCCCCTGTGTCTCTAAGCGAATCGAGCGGACTGTTCCTTCCAGGGAAGCGCCATAAGCAGAGAAGAGCGGGAGAATGCAAAGCAGCACAAGCGCCGGAAAGCTCCATAGGCGCTTCTCTTTCCTCTTGATGGTTATGGTCTGAACCGATCCGTCCGCCATCACCTTTCAGCCGTCAGCTTCCGATGTCTGAAGTTCTCCAACTTCCTTCCCTTTCCGGGTCCAGGCTGACTGCTGATCCCTGAGCGCGGACTCCTGGCAAATGATGGCTGAGCCGCCGAACGCATATTAACGGAAACGGAAAGAAAATTTCAGATCCACTCC
>DATEAK010000312.1:0-21456 GCA_035288405.1 bacterium
ATTTCAGATCCACTCCCGCCTCTCCCCTCTCACCTCTGATGCCGACCAGCGAGAGAGCACGGGTGAGATGATATTCCACCTCAAGTAGCTGGCCTTCGGAAGCCCCCACAATGCTGCTGTAAGTTACGGACAGGTCCTTGGAGAGATTTTTTCCCACGGTCACCCTGGGTCCCGATCCCTGGCCGGCTCCAACCACATAGGGATCCACCTGGAAGCGATCCAGGCCCGTAATCTGCCGCACCCCTTTTTCGAGCTCTCTATCCAGTTCACCGGCCAGATAGGTAGATGCCCCCTGGGCCGCAGCACCCACCGGGTTAGCAGTATTCCGCTGCCCCTGGGAGATCCCTTGACCCGTCATGCCCAGTGTGATCAGAGAAACGATGTCAACTTCATTTAGAGGGGGATTGGAACTGAGTCCCACGGTGAACTCGTCCGGAGTGCCGTTCACCTTTAACGAGACCTGGTAGCTTTTTACGTTCGCTCCAGCCACCAGGTCAAAATAGGGAACGAACCGGTTGGGATCGAAGAAATCCACGGTCCCCGAGGACACTGAAAACTCTGTGCCGCGGAAAAAGATCTTCCCCTTCTTGATCTCTGCGCGCCCCGTAAGGCTCGGACGTTGCAGGTTGCCGCTCAGCATGAGGTCGGCCCCCATCTCCAGGCGGGCCAAATTCGTATCGATGAGAACTCCGTCCCGGCTGGCAATTTCCACGTTAAAATTAAGATTTGCGGTTTGCTCACCAAAGGGCTCCAGGCGGCGTTTGTGCAACTGGGTGAGAAGAGATTTCAGATCAATCTGCCTGTGGTAGACGGCCCGTTCAACGAAAACTTGACCGCTAAGCACACGACTTCCGGAACGCCCTTCCATTAAGAGTTGAGCATTCACGCGCGAGTTGAGCCCCGTTGGATAGCGCAAGGTCAGGTGTTCACCATCCAGAACCAGACGAAAGTTTCCCTTCTCTTTACCGGCGATGAAGTACTCGCCGGAGCCGCTCAGCTGACCGCCCCCCTCCATCCGACCGCGAAACTCGAAAAGCCGGAACCGGTTGTCGGAAAATTCCCCGTTGGCTGTCAGGTCGGTTACAGCCATCCCTCCTAGCATCGGAACCGTGAAAGCACCTTCTCTCAACGCCACAGTCCCATCCATCCGGGGGCTGGACAAGGGACCGGCAATTTTCATCTGTCCCTGAAGAGTTCCACGTGCAATCCGGACCTGGGGTATCTGGCCTGACAGCAGCCCCAGGCTGCTTGTTCCGCTTACAGTCAAATCGGCTCTTTCTCCGAGAATCACGGAGCCAGAGGCATTCAGGTCCGTCCCGCCGCCCTGTAAATGAAAGCGGTTGGTCGTCAACTTCCCTCCCTGATAGGCAAGCTCGATGGGCCCGGAGTTCGTCAATTCCACCCCGAAGAGGGTCGCAGCGAGTTGTTGGAATCGGATACTCCCGGCAACTTGAGTTCTGGAGCGCAAGTTTCCCGTGAATACGGCCTCGGCAGTAAACGTACCGCTCAAGGGCCCCGCCTTCCCTCCAGTGGCTTGCTGGACAAAAGCGGCCAGATCGGTACGGACCGCAGAGATCGTAACTGTAAACGGATAGTTACCCGCCAGATTCCCGCTGCCTCGAACCTGGTAGCCGCCAAAACCGCCACCAGACCATTCGATATTTCGGCCTTGCCCCCGCAAGGTGATCCGGCCTTCTCCAAGGTTATGACGCCACAGGCTAAGGCGCGAGAGTTGCAAATCTCCCGCCAGGGTAACTCCATCCCTGTTCCCGCTCCCTTTCACCTGAAGTTGGGCCACCCCGCGCGGTTCCGAGCCTTGGGAGGCAAGAACCTTAAGCTTGGAAAGATCCAAAGGCGAGGCAGTAAGCTCCCCTCCCCATTCTCCTTGCTCCCAGCGGTAGTAGCCTTTCCCCAGCAGGCTTCCGGCTCCCATCACCACGGCCAAGTTGCCCACGCGCAGTTCCCGTGAAGTTGTCATTCCAAAGGTTCCCTGCAAGGAAGAAAATGACTCCCCTCGCCAGGAACCCACTTCCATTTTTGCCGTACCTTCTCCCGACGGAGTTCCGTTCCCCGATTTCCCATCTACTTCGGCAGATCCCTCTAGAACAAGGTGGGTAAAATTTAGATCCGCACTTTTCACACCGCCCCCGAAGAGATCAACCTTTCCTCGTGTACTCCCCGTGCGAAAGCGGTCCCGGACAGAAACCGCCAAGTCTGCAACGAGACGATCGTAACCAAGTCCCCGGATCTCCCCGCGCTCGGCCCGCACGATTACCCGACCGGAGGCTTCAACTCCGGGCCGCAGGGAATCCAAGGAGACGGTGGCCCGGAGGGACGGGATCTTGTCTCCTCGAAATTCTCCCTGGAGCCATTCAATCTCGCCGTTTCCTTTGAGATTCTCCGGTGATCCGGTCAACGAAAGGGAGCCGCTCAAGTTGCCTGCGATGGGCCAAGATTTTCCAAGGACGTGCTGGAGGCGGCGGATGTCAACTCCTCCATAAAAAACACCCAGCTCCTGGATTCCACGCAGAAAAGGGGCCGGTTTCTTCCCAAAGAGGTTCCCAGACACCAAAAAATTCGCCTTTCCCCTGAGGTTCCCGTCAGGATGGGAAAGGCGAAAGTCATCCAGGCGGAGGTTTCCACCGTCCCACTGGCCTGAAAATTTCAAAGTAGAAAATGGAACCCCTTCGATTTCTCCTGAACTAAAATCCCCGTTGGCCACCAGAATCGGATGGTCCCAGCTGCCCGAGAGACGTCCCTGACCGGAAATCTGCCTAGCCTGTCCTTCCCACTTCAAAAAATCGATCCAAACGGGACGATAGGATCCCTGAAAGGGAAATTGCAGATCCACCCCTCCGTCCAGAGTCAGCTCACCCCGGGGCTCCAAAGCCAGACCGCGGCTCACGAGTTTCGACCGGGATATTCGGAACCGGTCCCCGGCGAAGGTCACATCGGCATCCAGCTCCAGAGGCGGGATCCCCATTTTTTCAGACCCTTCCCCGTTTACCTGCATGGATACCCGGCCCGTGACCTTGTGCGGTTGCGGTCCGGCCTCTCCTCCTCCCTCCAGAGAGGCTTGGCCGGAGGTCGTACCACTCAAATCCCGAAAAATGCCCATTGGCAGAAACGGAAATACTTCTTCAATCCGCACTCCTTGCCAGTGTACTTCTCCCTGATAGTTTGGCGCGCGCCCCGGTACGATTTGGAGTTCTCCATGCCCTTCCAAATTTCCCTTCGCCAGGGCAACCTGAACCCGTTTCACTGTAAGCTGTTCCGGGGACCACTGCCAGAGGACCTGCAACCGGGAGAGGGCAATTCCAACTACCTTGATCCTTTTCCCCTCAGCTTCTCCGGAGGCCCGGAGCCCCGACCACGGCCCCGCAATTTTCCCCTCCAAGGTGTAAGGACCCTGAAACTGCCCCGCCGCCAGCCGAGAGTTCGTCACGGGGAGTTCGGTGGGAACGATCCTGGCATCAAAACGCATGGCCAGCGTGGGGGCTTCTCGAAAGTCAACCATCCCGGCACCTGTACTCTTCAGACCGGGCAGTTCCACCTTTAGAAGGTTGATATCGAGCTTCTTCTTTCCTCTGTGCCAGGCACCCTCGGCCTCTAATCGGTTCAATGGGGTCTGCATATCTGCCAGGTGCAGGTCCCCACCGGATTGAGCGAAGCGGCCTGCGACCAATCCAGCCCGCAGATCAACGCTCCCCCGAGCATCGAGATTCCTGAGACTTGCCGAGAGGTTATCGTGCTCCGCAGAAACCTTCAGGCTTCCCCGGGTAATCTGGACATTCTCGGCAAAGAGATCCCAAGCTTCCATCGTCGGAGAAGGGTTGCGCTTCTGGAAAAGCGGGGAAAGGTTATCCCTGCCGGACTCATCGATGTGCAGAGAAACTCGCGGTCGGTCCACAAGCACCGACTTCAATTGCACAATCCGGGACAACAGGGGAAGGAGACGCAGCCGGACTCGGACTCGATCCGCCTCGATGGGAATCTCCTGCCCCACGGGACCCGGGCCTGCAATGGTAACCCCCCGAGCTTCCAGGGAAAGGGATAAAGGCTCCACTACCAGTCGATTTATCTTAAGAGTCGACTGCAAATTCTCATCGTACAGGGCGATCAGGCGTCCCATAAGCCAGCCATTTACCTGATCGCTCTGGACCCAGGCGCGCACAAAAAACAAGATTGCGCCGATGGCCAGTGCGGCCACGAAAAGAAAGCCCCAGCGCCGCTTCATTTAAGGGATCCTCGTGATCAGAACTCCGTCCTCGGGGTTGTCAGCGCCGCTTTGCGCTTAAGACGGGCATAGACAAACTCCGCGGGACCGGACAAGGCGTAGGCCCCCGAAAGCACCAGCAGCATCACCTGAGGAACAGAAAGGACGATGTAGAGGAGCAAAACGGAAAAGACAAGAACTCCAAAGGGTTTGCGTCCTGTAATGCGGGCTCGTTTGTAGCTTCGGTAGCGCAGATTACTGACCATGAGAAATCCCAGCACGTAGACCAGACTCACCACAGCGAAAGGAGGCATGCGGTAAAAGGAGCCCACGTGAAAGGTGAAAAGCGCAGTGGAGGCAATGACCAGGGCAGCAGCCGGGATGGGGAGACCTACGAAATCCACCTTCTTGGAATCAGCGGACAACACATTAAACCGGGCCAGGCGCAGAGCCCCGCACAGGACAAAGAGAAATGCAGCGAGCCACCCTACACGTCCGTAGGGTTTTAGAGCCCAGACGTAGACGAACAGAGCCGGGGCCAAGCCAAAGGAGACGAGATCACACAGGGAATCGTACTGTACCCCGAATTCGGATGTGGAGCGGGTCCAACGCGCCACCCGGCCATCAAAGCCGTCTAGAAGGGCAGCCGCGACAATGGCGTAAGCAGCCAGCTGCGGACGATTGTTGAGAACCGAAACAATGGAAAAGAAACCCGCAAACAAGCTCCCGGTGGTCAGTAAATTTGGGAGGATATAAATCCCACGCCGGGTCCCCTTTTTGGATCCCTGCCTGATTTTCCACCCGCGCTTTTCGGACATTCTAACCTCCCACTCCCCATCTTACACATTGCCGGCCTCTTGTATCCAGCGTTTCACTCACAGTCGACAAGCCGCCTTCCTAACGAGAGCCGCTGCGAAAATCGGACTTTTGTCGAGCAGTAACACATTTTAGAAGCGCGAGAGAACAGTTTGTTCAAGACTCTCCGGCCTGAGGCCCCAATCAAAAGGAAGAGCAAGACGGTTAGCAAATCCACCGACCTCCCCCACACTCTGATAAAGTCCAGAAGCCAAAGGCAAACCCAATTCCTCCGCAGCCGCCGTTGGAAGTGGGGGCCAATCTATTTGCGCTTGCCGATGCAGGGCCTTCGCCCATGATTGGCCTTTTTCGATCGCCATCGGATTTTGCTGCCCCGTCGACCTGTGCCTTTTCGCATCCCGTCCTCCTTAAAACATGGGAAATTTAAACACCGGACTATTATATCACCGGGCAATTGTTGACCAATACAAAAAGTTGGGTTATATTACCGGGGTTTTAAAATACCCCCGGCCCTGCAACCCGATCCTAGAAGCCGGATCCCCGATTGTACCAATCTTCAGGCGAGCTGAACTCCGGTGAAGCTCTTAAGGGAGGAGACAATTCAAGATGCTGGCGGCCATCATTGCCCTTAATGTAGCAGTGCTGTTGTTCGTCGTGTGGCTGATGAGATCAGTTCTCAAAGCAGACACTGGGACCCCGAACATGCGGATCATCTCGGACGCCATCAAGGAAGGTGCCGAGGCTTTCTTGAGACGCCAGTACACGACAATTGCCTGGTTGAGCATCTTGGTCGGCATCATCATCTTCCTGGGATACGGATTCTTTAAGGACTGGGATCTGGCGATGAAAACAACCATCGCCTTCTTTTTGGGGGCCGCTTGCTCAGCCGTGGCGGGTTATATCGGTATGTATATCTCCATCCGGGCGAACATCCGTACCGCCAGCGCCGTGCGCACTAGCCTGAACCGAGCTCTCACCATCGCCCTTCGCGGAGGAGGTGTTTCCGGGCTCACGGTAGTTGCCATGAGCCTGCTGGGCGTCGGCGGTTTGTTCTATCTCTACGGAGGAATACTGGAGCCTCAAAAGGTGCCTTTCCTCCTGGTTGGGTACGGGTTCGGCGCTAGTTTTGTGGCTCTATTCGCCCAACTTGGGGGCGGGATTTACACCAAAGCCGCCGATGTGGGCGCCGACCTGGTGGGAAAAGTCGAGGCGGGCATTCCCGAGGATGATCCTCGCAATCCGGCCGTCATCGCCGATCTGGTGGGCGACAACGTAGGGGACTGCGCCGGCCGTGGCGCCGATCTCTTCGAATCCACCGCAGCCGAGAACATCGGGGCCATGATCCTAGGAGTGGTACTCTTCCCTGTTTTTGGCATTAACGGAATCATCTTCCCCCTGGTGGTTCGCGCCCTGGGACTCATCGCCAGTATTGTGGGAATCCTGGTGGTGCACACCAAGGAGGATGCCGATCCCATGGCCGCACTAAACCGCGGTTATCTTGTGACTTGCGTGCTTGCCATCATCGGGCTTTACTTTGCCACGGAGGGGATGCTGCATAACATCTGGTTTTTCTGGGCTGGTCTCACGGGTGTTGTGACCAGCTTTCTGTTCGTCATCATTACGCAATACTATACCGAATACCGTTACCGCCCGGTGAAGGAGATCGCCCTGGCTTCCCAAACCGGAGCCGCCACGAACATCATCACAGGTTTTGCCGTGGCACTGGAATGCACCGCCCTTCCAGTCCTGGTGCTGGCGGTTGCTCTGATCACCTCCTTCTACTTCGGCCAATGGAGCGGCTTAACAAATTCCAGCGGTCAATTGATCGGCGGCCTTTACGGAACCGCCATCGCCACGATGGGTATGCTGGCGACAGCCGCCTACATCCTGGCCATGGACACCTTTGGCCCCATTACGGACAATGCCGGTGGAATCGTGGAAATGTCCGGGCAACCCGAGGATGTCCGCAAAAAAACCGATCGACTGGACTCCGTGGGAAATACAACGAAGGCCCTGACGAAAGGGTACGCCATCGGCAGTGCCGCACTGGCGGCCTTTCTGCTCTTTTCCGCTTATATGGACGAAGTAGCGAACCTCACCGGCAAAGCCTTCCAGATCGTGAACATTGCCAAGGTGGAGGTCTTCATTGGCGCGCTGCTGGGAGCGATGTTGATCTTTCTGTTCAGCGCCCTGGCCATCCGGGCCGTGGGCAAATTGGCACATACGGTCATCAATGAAGTACGGCGGCAATTTAAGGAAAATCCCGGTATCATGAAAGGAGAATCCAAACCCGACTATGCCCGTTGTGTGGACATCGTGACACGCGGGGCGCTGAAAGCAATGGTACTGCCCGGTGTCTTGGCTGTCGGGATGCCGATCCTGGTAGGGATCGTCCTAAAGGCGGAAGCTGCGGCCGCTCTGCTCATGGTGGGTACGATTAGCGGCATTCTGCTGGCTACTCTGATGAACAACGGCGGGGGAGCCTGGGACAACGCCAAGAAGTTCATTGAGTCAGGAGCCTACGGGGGCAAGGGATCGGATACACATAAAGCCGCCGTGGTAGGGGACACCGTCGGGGATCCTTTCAAGGACACGGCCGGACCCTCAATCCACGTGCTGATCAAACTACTGAGCACCGTAACGCTGGTTTTTGCGCCGCTGTTTATTTAGGGGAATAAAGAGGTCTTCGTTCACGATGAAGGTGAAGCTCGGCATTAAAAGCAAGATCATCACCGGACTCGTGATCGTGGTTCCCCTGTGGGCCACCTACCTCGTGTTGCGGGCATTTTTCGAGACCTTGGATGGGTTTTTGGGTCCCTACCTGGAACCCGTGGTTCGGAACTTCCTGCCGAAGATCCACAATATTCCCGGTCTCGGAATCGTCGCAGCGCTCCTTGTCCTTTATTTGATCGGATTGGTGACGACCAACATTCTCGGGCGCCGGCTGATTCACCGTCTGGACTTGTTCCTCAAGAGGATCCCGCTCGTAAAAACCGTTTACGGCGCCGCAACGCAGATCACGGAGGCCTTCAGCACCCCCTCAAAGACCGCATTTAAAAAGGTCGTGTTTGCCGAACTCCCTTACCCGGGAGTTTACGCCCTGGCCTTCGTGACGAACACGATTCGGGATGAGCAGGGCCGGGAGCTGCTGGTGGTCTTTGTTCCGAGCACTCCGCTCCCCACGGCCGGCTTCACGCTGATTATTCCTCCAGAGAAGGTGGTCGAGTCCACCATGACCGTGGAGGAGGGGATGAAGCTGATGCTCTCTGGAGGAATCATCTTCTCTAAGGTCTCGACGTTTCCGACCTCTTCTCGGGAACGCCAGGATCGACCTTTTGTCAGTGTACAGCCATGACCGCGCCAAGCTGGAGGTATTCCGCAAATTCGAACGGGTGCCGGCCGGCCTCTATTCTGCAACTGTAAAGGGGAGGAAGAAACCTTATGGCTGAAAAGCATAGTTTTTGGGACCTCCTAGTCTTTTATGGATTTCTTGGGGTCACACTGGCAAGCGTGGTAGTCCTGGTATCGTTCGTAATGCTCAAGAGCCATTGATCTCTCAGCAGCCTTCCGCCAACAGCCTTCGACCCCTGAAGTATCGCCTCCCCGGAGGACCTTTTTCATGAAGGCCATGATTCTGGCAGCCGGGAAAGGGGAACGCTTGCGCCCCTTGACGGAAATCCTCCCGAAGCCCGCCCTACCAATCGGAAATTTCCCTCTTCTTTTGTATACCGCAACCTTTCTTAAGGCCGCCGGTGTCACCGAAGTCGGGATTAACCTCCACCATCTGGCTCCGCAAGTTCGCCGAGTCTTGGGCGATGGATCGGAAAGCGGCCTTCGAATTACGTACTCCGACGAGCCCGTTCTCCTGGGAACCGCTGGAGGAATCAAGAAACTCGAGCCGTTTTGGACGAAAGAACCCTTCTTCGTGATGAACGGGGACACCCTAATCAGCACCGATTTGGGACGGCTTCTAGACTTTCACAATCAAGTTGGATCTGCTCTCACTCTCGCACTGAGAAAAGACCCGCAAGCTGCATCTTTTGGCCTCGTGGGCGTCGACGAGGAGGGAAGAATCTGCCGTTTTCGAGACCACAAGATGTATCCAGAAAAGCACCCCTGCACCGAATACATGTTTAGCGGAGTCCACTTCTGGGAACCGGAGCTACTAAGTGAAATTCCCTGCGATGTTCCCTGGGATTTTAGCCGCCAGCTTTTCCCGCATCTTTTGGAACGCGGTTTCCCCCTTTACGGATTTCCAGTCGACGGATACTGGAGCGACATCGGAACCCCCCAGAGATACCTGAACACCCACTGGGACTTGCTGAAAGGAGAGTTCAGCAGGCCAGGCTTTTCTCGTATCGATCCTGAATCAGTCACGCGGGACGGAGATTCAGAAATCGCCTCCACTGCCCGCCTGAAGCCACCCGTACTTCTAGGAGCCGGTTGTTCTCTCGAAGAAAATACAACGGTGGGGCCCTGGGTCGTTATGGGCCCCGGGGTGCGAATCGAGGCCGGAGCCAGCGTCACACGCACGGTCTTGTGGTCGGAAGTTTGTCTTGGCCGGGGAACCATATTGGAAGACTCCATCGTAGCCAGTCGATGCCAAGTTCCACCGGGTCAGCATTACCGTGGGCACATACTGATCTCCGGCAGAGGGGGAGAACTACTGGTTTCTCCCCTGAAAAACCCATAAGACCGGTTGCTCCCCGCAGAAGCGAGAAGAGATTCCACCATGCTGAAACAGTCAGCACCGTCGTCGAGAAAGCAGTTTGCGTACCGCAGAACATTGCCCCCTTTCTCTAGGATCATCCTCCCGTCTTCCTTTTCTAGAAACGCTCTGCTATAGTGAATCGGAGTATCCGCGCTGCGGAAGCAGCGGTGCCAATGGAATCCCGGGAAACGATCAAGCTAAGATGCAATCAATTGAACAACGTCTGGGCCTTACTTCAGCAAAACTCAAAACTCACTTGGCGGAAATTTTTCCAGGTATAAGTGGGTCTCCTGCGCTTTCCATCTTGCAGGGGGACGCTTCCGACCGATCCTACTTTCGGATCCATATGAACCCGACCGCAAAGAGTCCTCACTCTCTCGTGATTATGAAGCTCCCCGCGCGTTGGTCCCTCGGAGAGCTTCCCTTTTTGAACATTCAACGATACCTGGAAAGACAGGGGCTGCCGGTGCCCAAAGTTTATGGGTACCGGGAAGACAAAGAGATCGTTTTCTTGGAGGATCTGGGCGACAGGACGCTTGCAGAAGAAGTGAGGGGCATGTCGTTATCCGCACTGAGGAATTCTTACCGGCAGACCGTCGATTTGCTGGTTCGACTCCAGACCTCCGCCATTCGAAATCCAGATCCCGATTGCATCGCCTTCCGGCGTCAATTCGACGCAACCCAGTTCCTTCAGGAGCTCCTCCATTTCCAGCGCTACATGATTGTGGAACTGGGAAGAAAAGAAATTTCTCCCGAGGACCAGTCGAATTTCCTGCGAGAGTTCTCTTCTCTTTGCGAACTAGTGGGAAGAGAGGACCAGGTTTTGTGCCATCGGGACTACCATAGCCGCAATCTCATGGTCAACGGGAATAGCCTGGGACTGCTCGACTTCCAGGATGCCCGATTGGGACCGCGATCCTACGATCTAGCCTCCCTACTGCGGGACTCCTATACGGTCCTGCCTGAGAGCCTCTGCCAGGAAATGATCGACACCTTTTGTGGTTTGCTGGAGGAAGCCGGCCACGCACCAATCCCTAGGGAAACCTTTCGGCAGCAGTTCGACTTTATGGCCCTGCAAAGAAATCTGAAGGCAATTGGAACCTTCGCCTTCCAAGCCGTGGCGAAAAACAATGATCGGTATCTCCAGCACGTCCCGGCAACACGGGCCTATGTAGAAAAGACTGTGAATCGCTACAAGAGCCTTGAGCCACTCCGGCGCCTCCTTGAGAAATATCTTTTCCCCTGGCAACCGGTGTGAAGAAGTCAAGCTTCGCCTTTGCTCTTGGCCAGCATACCAGGATTCCGGAGCTCTCTCTGCCAACTAATTAATGATTCTGAGCTCTGGGAGAAAACTGCGGACGCTGATGCTTGCCGCCAGTGTTCCCACCACTTCCATGAAGGCCTTGCTTTGGGGAGAATCCGGGTCCGCGATGACGATGGGTTTGCCTTCATCCCCGCCGGAACAGATATTGGGATCCAGAGGGATCTCTCCCAAGAAGGGGACTCCCAGCTCCTCGCAAGCCTTCCTCACGCCCCCGTGGCTGAAAATATTGGTCCGCTCTTTACAGTGAGGGCAAACGAAATAGCTCATGTTCTCAATAATCCCCAGCACGGGCACGTTCACCTTCTGGAACATAGCCAGGCCTTTGCGAGCATCAATGAGAGCCACATCCTGGGGGGTGGAGACAACGACGGCTCCTGAAAGCGGCACTTTCTGGGTTAACGTTAGGTGGATATCCCCCGTTCCAGGGGGAAGATCAACGAGCAAGTAATCCAGGTCCCCCCACTCTACCTCTCCTAGCATCTGTTGAATGGCGCTTGTTACCATGGGTCCCCGCCAAATCACAGGGGCGTTATCGTCAAGAAAAAACCCGAGGGACATCAGTTTTACACCGTAGCTCTCCAGGGGCAAGATCTTCTTGGTCCCCGGCGCACTGCGGGGTCTCTCATTGACTCCCATCATGAGCGGGATGCTGGGACCGTAACAATCCGCATCCAGAAGCCCGACATTGGCACCCGTTCGGGCCAGGGCTACCGCCATGTTAACGGCTACGGTAGATTTCCCCACCCCTCCCTTCCCGCTGGCAACGGCGATGGAATTGCGGACGTCTGGAAGAAGATTCTCAACGAGGGGGCGCTTCTGGGTAGGGACATTGGCATCCATTTTGATCTCGACCTGCTGGACTCCTGGGAGCCCATAGAGAGCCTTCTCGACTCTGGATTTAATCTCCCCCTTCAACGGACACGCAGGGGTGGTCAAAACCACGGTTAAATCTACCTTGCCGTTATCTACCTTCACATCCTTTATCATGTTCATTTTGACGATGCTCAGGTGGGTCTCGGGATCTTTCACCTGGGACAAAACTTCTATTACTTCCTGTTCACTTAGCTTGCCGCTCATTCATCTGCTCCTTTCCCCCAATCGGTATGGATGAGCCCTTTCGCGACCCACCACTCTCTGCCACAATTTTCAGAATGTAAAACAGAAAGAGGACAAAGTCACCCCTTTTTGTCTATCCTAACAAGATCATTAGGTCCTGCGGCAAAGTTGTCAAGGGAGAAAATTGGTATTCCCTTCGATCCATTCCTCAATCTTCCAGATGATCCGCGCTGGAGCGGTTGACTCCTACCTCCTCTTGATTTCCCTACCAAGGGAAGGGTCTTGCACATCCTCCCGCCGTAGCAAGTTGAGAAAGGCGTCGCCTTTTTCCAACCGAGCTTGACGGTCTCCAGGTGCTCTGTTACTCTGGACTCAAGCCTCTCTCTCTGGAGGAACTCAAATCCTTGGAAAACTTACCCGAAAGGATCCCAAGTGGGCAGAGCCTAAGTCCAGAGGATATGTTCCAACAGGTCACCGATCTCAAGCGGGAGATGGAGTGGATACGCAGCCAGTTGTCCACCTTATGAATGCGGAGCCTGACCTGGTAGAAAACATGGGACTTTGCCTGCAGCGTTTTTTCAGTCACAAGGCACGCTAATGTCTAACCTCTTGACTCTCCTCTTTGTCTGCACGGGAAACCTATGCCGCAGCCCGATGGCGGCAGGAGTTATGAGTAAGCTTTTGGAAGAAACCGGCTCTTTTCCGCTGGTCGTCGAGTCCGCCGGGGTCCGTGCTCCTGAGGGAAGCGGTCCTACCCCGGAAGCACTTACCGTATGCGCAGAGGTGAGCATCGATATTTCGGCGCACAAAGCACAGCAGTTAAACAGCACGATGATCCACCGGGCCAGCCTGATCCTGGTTATGGAAGGCTGGCAGGTGGACGAGGTCTTGAACCTTGTCCAATCAGCCTCGGTCAAGACCTTACTGCTGGGCTCTTTTTCTCCCCGTGGCCACTTTGTCGAGATTCCCGACCCCATTGGAAAACCGATTTCCAATTACCGGACCTGCCTGCGACAAATTACAGACTCGGTAGGGGGGCTCTATGAATCCAAGCTGAAGTTTCTGGGGTGATCGGATACAGGGCAGAGGTTCTCGATCGAATTGCCAGTTGACAGCCCTTTGGAATTTCACCTATATTTAAATCAGACGTTTAAAGCACAGAGTCCAGGGCTGACCCTTCGAAGTTGTTCTCGGAAAGGGGGTTCGTAACGATGTACGAAGAGGGAAAAACTTCCAAGGAGCTGGAGGATTTGTCTCGCGCCATTTCCGAGGCTATCACGAAATCGGAGCAGGTAAAAAAGGCTCTGGCCAATTTTACCCGAGAAAAACAGGGGACTGAAAATAGTGGTCTGGTTCTCATGCTCAGGGTTCGGAATACAGGCATCCAGGTAGATGAGGTACGAGAGGTCTACGGGAAGGGAGCCCCTGCGAAATCCTCATCCGCTAACGCACAGTACATCGATGGTAGAAAGCTAACGCCCCTGGAAATTGCCTTTGAGGAGCACTGCGTCCAGCGCTTTGATGAGCAGGCCTGGCTCAGAAGGCTTAAGATCAAAACGGAGGAAGGCAGGGATTAGCCTTTTCGGTACCTTTTCAGCAGGAAGAACATGGTCCGTTTACGCGTGCCGGTAAGGGATTGTTGCGCGGGAAATTTTCTCCTTGTGTTTGCTTAGGCCCTGTGTTAATGTAGTGCCGCTTTAGGGGCCTATTCTCTCCTTGATTCGTGCCTTGAAAAATACGGCTAAAAGGTGCATGGGGTTGGAGGAAGATCTCGATAGCCTTGCCAGATTAATTAGCAATGTCACGGAATCTTTTACTACCGCAATTTTTCTTCTGGAACCTGAAAGCGGGTTGCTCCGCCTGAAATCGAACCACAGCCTCAGCCAAAACGTCATTGATAAAGTCTCCATTCCTGTCGGACAAGGGATGATCGGCTGGGTTGCACAGAACCGTCAACCGCTCCACGCCACCCACTTCCAGCATGACACGACAACCCTTCAGCTTTACCGGACCAACGAAGAAATTAAGTCGTTTCTAGCTGTTCCCATCCAGTCCCGGGAAGTTCAGGGAGTCCTCTGCATCGACAGCAAGAAACAGTACGTATTCACTCCCAAGACTCAGAAGATTCTGGGGAATTTCGCGGAACATATTGCTCGGATGGTGGAGATAGACCGACAAGGACGGATGCAGACGGCCCGAATGGTTGAGGTCTCAATCCTGCGGGAGTTCACGAAGTCGATGCAAAAGGCCGGCTCCCGTTCTGCTCTGCTTCCTCTATTGTGTTCCTTGCCCCAGGAACTGGTGAACCGCCAGGGCTGTGCGGTTATCTGGTCTGATCCGACAACGAAGCGTTGGGTCTTAGCAGGGACCCAGGGAATTCCTCTACCGGCAAAAGTGGAGTTGGAGATCGCTATAGAACAGAGCCTATGCGGATGGGTTCTCCGGCATAACCAGGTTCTCTACGTGCCGGAGTTGCGGGAGGACCGGGAATTTCCGGTGCACCTATTCACACCCCGCGAGCCCCGTCTTACAGCGCGTTCTTTCCTCGGAATCCCCCTTTGCACTTCGGAAGAAACATTGGGGATGATCTGCTTCACGGGAGACTATCCGAACTACTTCACCCTCTATGACCAAGAAGTTGCGAGCCTCGTTGCCCTCCAAGTGAGCACTGTGCTGGCTCACTTCCTCATCTGCGAGAAGTGGGAGAGCCTGGCGGTCCGAGACAGTCTTACAGGAGTGGCAAATTTTCGCGCCTTTGCGGAAGCCCTGGACGCAGCTTTGGCAAATGCGAACCGCCGGCAAGAACTGTCCGTCTTGATCGTTGACCTAGACAAATTCTGCCAAATCAACAAACGCCTGGGCTATCCTGTAGGCGACGAAGTCTTACGTCAAGTAGCTCGGCGCTTACAGAATTTCACCGGTCCCGAAGACACACTGGCCCTGCTGGGAAGTAACCAGTTCGCGTTAATTCTACAAAGGTGTCCTTCGCAACAGGGGCTGCTCACTGGAGAGAAGATCCGAAAACTTTTCGAGGAATCGGTGCTTTCCGCGCTTCACCGGGATGTCCACGCAACAGTGAGCGTGGGAGTGGTCAGCTATCCCAACGGGAGCTGCTCCATGTCTGAGCTTCTGAAACTCGCCATAAAGCGAGTCTCCATAGCAAAGTCCCTGGGGGGCAACGCGGTGAAGGGGAGTTAACGAAGGATGATTGGCGAGTTGCTAGGGTTTTTCTCCAAAGATCTGGCCATTGATCTTGGAACCGCCAATACCCTTATCTTCATGAGGGGAAAGGGAATCATCCTCAACGAGCCTTCTGTTGTGGCCATCAACAAAGTGGACGGCAGGGTCATCGCCGTTGGGAAAGCCGCCAAGGCCATGTACGGCAAAACACCGGATTCGATCGAGGCCATCCGCCCCATGAAAGACGGAGTCATCGCGGATTTTGATATCACCAAGAAAATGATCTCGCACTTTATCCGCAAGGTACTCAGTGGGAGGAATCTGTTCCCGCCCAAGGTTATCGTCTGCGTCCCTTCAGGAATCACACAGGTTGAAAAAAAGGCGGTCATCGACTCCTCCATGCAATCTGGAGCGCGCAAGGTTCACCTGATCGAGGAGCCCATGGCAGCGGCCATTGGGTCCAAACTCCCCATTCATGAGGCTCGGGGGAGCATGGTTATCGACATCGGCGGGGGAACCACGGAAGTGGCCGTTCTTTCCATGTCGGCCACGGCCTACAGCGAATCGACACGCGTGGCCGGCGATGAGATGGATGAAGCCATTATGCAGCACATTCGGCGCATCCTGAACATCCAAATCGGTCCTTTCGAGGCGGAACGAGTGAAAATGGAAATTGGCTCTGCTTCTCCGCTGCGCCAGCGCTTACAGACACAGGTAAGAGGAAGGGATCTGATTCGTGGTGTGCCCGTAACTTTTTCGGTCGATGACAGCTTCATACGACAAGCTCTCAACGAACCTGTAAAGGCCATTGTAGAATCCACCAGACGCGCGCTTGAGAAGACCTCACCTGAACTGGCCGCAGACATCATTGAGAGAGGTATTGTTCTTGCCGGAGGGGGGGCTCTTCTGAAGGGTCTTGGGCCACGTCTCCACCAGGAGACAGGGCTCCCGATCTTCAGGGCTAAAGATCCGCTGACCGCTATCGTACGGGGAACCGGAGAAGTTTTGGAAAACTTTAAAATGCTGGGGAAGGTTTGTATCAACTAAGGATTTGTTGCATACCCTTTCTCCCAGTTTTGGACATAACGTTATGAATTCGGCAGGAGTTACCCGAAATTTTCAGGATGCCTGTCAACTGGTCGCAAAAGAGAGGAAAATTTTCGTCCCTCCACTCCTGCTCTTCGCCGTCAATACCCTTTTCCTCTTCCCCCTTTGGAGAACGGGATCACCGAACCCAGTTGTCGACTCAAGCCCGGTCGCCCTCCTGGTCGTTAATTTGCTGGTTTTTATATTCACCATCCTTCAGTACGGATGGCTTTTTGCCCTGATCACTTCCCTGGTTCAGCAGCGCCCCCTCGAATTGCGGCAATCGATGGCCAAAGCGCTGCCACTGAGCGTTCACATGTTCGCCTTGGGAATCTGCATTTCAATCCTGCTGACGGTTCTCTGGTTACTTTCCAGCAGCCTTTTTGCTATTGAAATCGCTTCCTTCAGACTCATCCGAGGGCTCTCAGGGCTATCCATGTACCTGGCCCTGTTCGGACTTTTCGTCGGTTTCCTTCTCACTGGGATTCTAGTCATTGCAATCCTTTTCCTCTTGCTGGCTTCTCCGTTCGCAGGTCCGGTTCTGGCCTTGGAGCGTGTGGGTCCTCTGGCAGCACTAAAGATTGTCCTGCTTTTTGTAAAGAGCCATCTCCTTTTTGCTTTGGGCATGGCCTGTCTTTCCGGTTTCATTTTCCTCTTCTCTTTGCTTCCTCTCTGCGTCCTCCTACTCCTCAAGGGAGCAGATTGGCTGCCCCAGGCTATCCGGCAATCCTCCCCTCTGTACCTGTTCGCGAGTCAGATCTACAGCCTTTTTCTGATGGGAATTTCTACCCTGGTCCTGGTCTCCTATAGTCTTGGATATTCCCGCCAAAGCGCCAGAATCAACCCAACTCCATCCCAAGAGCCGAGCCAGTAACTATTCCGTATAACGTTTCTTCGACTTTTCGCCAGACGGTTTCCACTTCCAGCCCGCAGAGGTCTGCGGGCTCTCCCGGCCGAACCAGAGGAGTGAGGATCACCACACTCTCCCCTCTGGGTCCCCACACAGCGGGATCAGTGACACCGAACAGAGCGATGGCCGGAACCCCGAGAGCAGCTGCCAAATGTGTAATTCCCGAATCGTTGCCCAGGTAAAGTTGGCAGTGCGCCAGGACGCCAGTCACGGCACTTAATGAAAGATTGGACAAGACGGGAAATCTTCCCCGAGAGAGATTTCGGGTCCAGGAAGCCATTTCACCCGACTCGACCTCACCTAAAAAAACAATCGGGGTTGCCCGCCGACGCTCCAAACATCTCCGAATGATTTCCGCAAAATGATCCAGGGACCAGTTCTTCCGGGGACTGCCGCTACCCGGATGAATGGCGAGCAAGGGGCGACTCGGAGGAAGGTGTAAATCTTTAAGGATCCCCTCTCCTAATAGCAGGTCGGCCTTTCCAGGAAGGACATTCGGTAACAGGGACGCGGGCGGGATATCATGTTCTCCGAGTTGCAAGATCAAGTGATCACTGACATGAACAGACTCCCCCACAGGAGGAAAAGGAGAAATGAACTTCACATGGGTAAACCCATACTGGCCCAGTTGGGACCGGATGATTCCCTCTGGATCGACTCCAACATAATAGATTTCGTCAAATGAACCGAGGAATTCCCGGCTCGCTGAAGAAATCTTCCCTCCGGATGTGTAAAGACCCGAAAGGTTAAACGCCTCCAGCTCATGAATTCGGCTTAGCCAACCTGTCGCTCCTGCAACGATCGACCACAAATGGGCAGGCCCAAGGACTTCGAGATCGGCTTGGGGATGGAGTTGTTTGAGAGCGATCAGGAACGGGAGGGAAAGGATCAAATCGCCCAGTGCCCCACGGCGCACAACAAGCAATCTTTGGATTCGGCAGTTCATCAATGGTTTTGGAGCAGGTCGCCGATGCGGCAGATGAAATCTCCCTCAGGGAGTAGTGCGCGGGCTTCCTCCAAGGCATCGGGGAACCGAGCCCGGTTGTCAGCCTGTTGGTACGCGAGTCCTAGATGAAAACAAACCTCCCCCGAAAATTCCGGGAGTCAGCACCCTTCCCCGTCGGAGGAACTCGCTCCCCCTCAGAGAGAATGGGTGGAACCAGAGTCCGGATGCGTCAAACCCACAATTTTTCCGGCTCCCGGCCCTTGTTGCTGGCAAATTGCCTGTGAAGACGCTCCCGCCTTTCTTTCCATCCTTCCTGAGTACTCCAGTTCATCTTCGGGCAGGGTAGCCGGCTGTCTGACTCCGTGGGCGGCCCGGAACTGGACTATAAGGGAGGATGCTTGTTGCCGGACCCAATCCCAGGGAGTCCCGAGAGAGAACTGGTCTGAGACGGCTCCAATACGTCCCGAATGGATGTTGATGCTCAAAGTCACAGCAGGAAGAATCGGCCCTGACCAAAACGAGGTTTGCCAGTTAATCGGGACGGGCAAAATGTGCAGATTGTGGCTGCCCCGGCAATCTCCCGGCACGGTGGGACAGTTGGCCCATGGAGAAGTAATCTCGCCGGGGGCAGGCCAATCCGACTGTGCAAAAGCCAAAAGAACCGGATCATCTTTGCCGCCGTAGACAAACCCCTTTTTCGTTTTGATATTACGCAGACGCTCGGCGGACACAACGTAACCGAGCTCTTCCTTTTCCCCCTTTTCAGTCCGGCTATAGATTCGGGCCACGACAAACCGGGAGGATCGCGTCAAAGCTTCAATGTCAAAGAGATCTTCCGGAGCGCGCAACGTAATCACCCGCTCCCCGGCACGGCCCAGCTCCTCCATCCTGGACTCTAACCCTTTCTCGTCCCTCGGGTGAACGCCGCTCTCAACAGCTTGGGCCTTAGTGTCCAGGTCGACAATGTCGAAAATGTATCCTCGCTTCATGCGGGAAGCGGCAATGGCCAGACCCGTATTGAAGCGAGGCTGGAGGTACGCACCGACGGCGTAATAATTAAAGGCCGGAGGCTCTGTCTTGTCTGCAAAGGATAAGAAAACCGTTTGAGAGGGGTTGTGCGACCTGACCGGTAAGGGAAGAGTAACGGACGCAGGCCCTGCGCCTTTCAAATTTCCTGTAAAGGAATCCGCCAGCATATCCGTCAATCGGGTGAACATTCTGGGAACTCCCAGGGCCCGCGTCGTCGACTGGCCGGCTTCTTGGCCTCTCTGGCATAACCCAACCACCTCAACATCGGGAAGCTGCTGAAATCCCAAATGTGGCGTTGCCCGAAATTCCCTCCCACCACACCAATACGAATTTTCCCTTCCATGAAGATTTCCCCTTAAGAACAGAGGACAATATTCGTCCGCAACGTTTCCAGGTTCCCCAAACGGCTGGAGACTGACTCAATGGGTAGGCCGATTTTTCTTGCTAGGGGACTTGCGAAGAGGGGACGCCTCCCTACGGAGAGCCATGCGGACCGAATAACCGGACTTCCGCAAAAGTTCGTCAGCTTCCCGATCATCAACTCCGAGAAGAGCTTTAAGAATCTGGCGCGACCTCCGGCGTAGCTTCTGACTACCAGCTTTGAGATCCACCATTAAATTCCCGTGGACCTTGCCAAGTTTTACCATAACCGTAGTACTAATCATGTTGAGGACCATCTTTTGTGCCGTACCGGCTTTCAGACG
Organism: bacterium; assembly: GCA_035288405.1. GTDB lineage: Bacteria > JACPSX01 > JACPSX01 > JACPSX01 > JACPSX01 > JACPSX01. The sequence goes on from DATEAK010000312.1 coordinate 19,979, forward strand.
AGTGGAACCGGCAATGACTTCGGGCCCTACGGACGTGACAATGGAAATGTCAGCCAGTGAAACCAGAGGAGATTTCGGGTTACAGGTAAGCGCTATGGTAGGAGCGCCTTGTCCCCGGGTATACTCCAGAGCCCTGACCACAAAAGGGGCAATGCCGCTCGCCGAGATTCCCAGCACCACATCCTTTCGTCCCAGTTTTCGTCTCTTGAGAGCCCGAACGGCCTCCCGAACATTGTCTTCTGCTCCTTCGACTGCCTTCCAAAGAGCCGTTCGTCCCCCGGCAACGATCGCCTGAACCATGCCTTCCGGAACCCCAAAGGTGGGCGGGCACTCCGCTGCATCGATCGCTGCCAGCCGTCCGCTGGTTCCAGCCCCTACGTAAAGAAGTCTTCCCCCAGCAGCCATTGCCTTGATGATAACCTCAACTGCGCGGGCAATTCGTGGAATTTCCTTTTTCACAGCATAGGCTACTCGCCTATCTTCCCGATTCATAACCTCTAGGATATCGGACACCCGCCATCGATCCAGATTCACAGTTCCTGCATGAGGTTGCTCAGTTACGACACCATCCCACTTCATCGCAGACTTCCCTCCCGCAGTGGACCGGACTCTTTCCCACTCACTTGGAACCCCTTAGCCCAGGGAACGGAAGATCCCATGTCCGCCAGAGATCTTTGGAATACCATGGCGCCGAAACCACCAAGGAATTTCCGTCTAGCCGTCCGTTGTAGAGACTGTCTCTCAATCGTCTCCATTACGGAAAAACAAATTCTCTCAGCACAGCCCCCGTAACCCCCTCCTGGACCAAACTCTCAAGATCCATCCGTTCCTCCACACGCGCCATCTCGTGAGCCGTCGCATGGGTTGTCGGGTTCTTGGGAATGAAGAGTTGACAGCAATCCTGGTCAGGAAGGATAGAAATCTCAAAGGTCCCTATAGATCTCGCCTGGCCTGCAATCTCCGATTTATCCATCCCAATCAAGGGGCGAAAGATCGGCAGTGTAGCCACTGCCTCAACCACCGCTAGATTTTCCAGAGTCTGGGACGAAACTTGGGCCAAACTGTCCCCAGTGACCAGAGCCTTGGCACCCCGGTCTCTGGCGATGATCTCGGCAATGCGGACCATGAGGCGTCGGTAGAGGAGAATTCGATAGGGTGCTGGAGCGGTGAGGACAACCTGGCGTTGAATTTCCCCAAAGGGGACCAGAAAAAGTTCGGAGGTATACTGGTGTCGGGTCAGCAATTCCACCAGTTCTACGGCTTTTTCCTGGGAAGCCCGACTGAGAAAAGGAGAGCTATGAAAGTGAATGAACAGGACCCGGCAGCCCCGCTTCATCATACGGTACGCTGCCACCGGAGAGTCAATCCCCCCTGAAAGAAGGCATGTCACTGTGCCGCTTATGCCAACCGGCAACCCCCCGGGCCCGCTCGCTTTGTTCAGGTAGACATAGGAGTTCTTGGGCATCAATTCGATGAAG
>DATEAK010000313.1:0-7247 GCA_035288405.1 bacterium
GGACGTTGTCTCCTAGTTCGTAAGGAGGGGTCGAGTGAGAAACTCCCTTCCAAGGTGAGCGATCTCAACGTCTATCAGGGTGATCGCCTTCTCCTGGAAAGACCCGGCGCAGGTGGCTACGGCCCTCCAGCGGCACGGCCCGCGACGGCCGTCTTGGAAGATGTTCTGGAAGGGTCTGTAAGCCTTCCGCAGGCCCGGGATATTTACCGGGTCGCTATCGACGCTTCCACGATGAAGATAGACGAAAGGTCTACCCAATCATTGCGCTCTCTGCGTTAAAGCCTGCGGCGATTGTCAGAAACTACAAAATTCTTGTGGCAAAACGGTTTCAGGATGGTTTGATTACTATTATTGCCTACGGCAAGAACTGGCTCGCGGGACTGCACCGGAACCGGTAGAGCCGGTGCAGATCCGGTCTTGTTGGGAAGGCGCACGCTTTGATAGGAACGGCCGTAAAAGAGGGGGATCCCAATGACGACGTGGAAGCCGGAGTGTTCGCTTCAAACGACCGCCCTGGCCCAAAAAATGGGCCCATTTGCCAGCTTGGGAGAGGATGTCCGCCGGGGGTTGACGAAGATCCCGAAGGAATTGCCTCCCAAATACTTCTATGATGCCTACGGCGGAAAGCTCTTTGACCGGATTTGCGATCTCCCTGAATACTATCTGACTCAAACCGAGCAAGCTCTCCTCGAGAAGATTAGCGAGGATCTGATTGCCTCGTGCCGTCCTACGAGCCTGGTGGAGTTCGGCTCGGGAAGCTGCCGCAAGACCCGGGTCTTGCTCGATGCCATGTCCCGACGTGGATGTCTCGACCTCTACATACCGATTGATCTGAATGAAGACTTGATTCAGTCAACAGCGCGCACTCTGCAAAATGAATTTCCGGGATTGCGGGTCTGCGGCGTGACCGGTGACTTTAATCTCCCGGTCGAGCTTCCTCCCCGGGAGGGGCGGCGACTGGTTGCTTTCCTGGGGAGCACCATCGGGAATCTTGCTCCGCAGGAGGCCATCTCCTTCCTGCGCAGTGTGGCAAACCACCTCTCGCCACAGGACTGCTTTCTGCTGGGAACGGACCTGGTAAAGGACAGGAGCGTTCTGGAAAGAGCTTACAACGACGCTGCGGGTGTGACGGCGCAGTTTAACCGGAATATGCTGTCGGTCATCAATCGACACCTGGGTGCGGATTTTCAACTGGATTGGTTTGAACACCTCGCATTTTATAACGAGGCAGAGTCGCGGGTCGAAATGCACCTGGTGGCCCGGAAATCCCACCGTGTCTGGATCGAAGACATCGGACTGGCCGTTGACTTCACCGAAGGAGAATCGATCCGCACGGAAATCAGCTGCAAGTATACCCGGGGAATGGTTGAAAAGATGCTGGAAGAAGCGGGACTTCAGCTCTTGCGTTGGGAAATGGACGCGGACAATCTGTTTGCCCTCTCCGTTTCCGCAGTTTGTCGTTGAGACCCGGAATGATCAGGGCTCGAGCGGAAACGGTCGGCAGCTTGCTGCGCCCGCCCTGGCTGCTCAAGGCCCGGCAGGAAATGGCTGCGGGAGTCCTCACTCCGTCGGATTTTAAGGCCGGCGAAGACCGGGCGGTCGATGAGGCTGTCTCTCTCCAGGAAGCGGCTGGCTTCGAGGTGATTACCGATGGAGAGATGCGCCGTCAGTCCTTTCAAAGCCAGATGACGGAAGCCGTCCATGGATTTGGCGAGCCGACGACCGCCGCGTTTCTGTGGGGCAGCTGGCACGGGGACGACGAGGTGGGAGACTGTACGCTGCCGCGTCCGGCGTCTCTGGGGGTTGTCGACAAACTCCGGCGCCGGCGACACCTTTCGGCGGAGGAGTTCACCTACCTGCGGGGCCGCACTCATAAAACCGCCAAGGTCACGTTGCCAAGCCCGAGCCTCTTTGCGAATTTCTGGTCACCCGGGCGCTCCACAGCAGCCTATTCGACATTCGATCTTTTCCTAGCGGACGTAGTGGAAATTTTGCGGGACGAAGTAGCCGAACTGGTCCGTCTGGGGGCGAGTTACATCCAAATCGATGCCCCTCATTACGCTCTGCTGGTGGACCCTCAGACTCGGTCTTTTTATGAAGCTCGGGGGTGGAGCCTGGATCGCTGGCTGAGTGAAGGCATCGAAATGGACAACGCCGTAATGGGCAACTTTTCGGAAGTGACGTTCGGTTTTCACCTTTGACGGGGCAACCAGGACAGCCGGTGGCTGGTCCGGGGCGGATATGAAAGAATCGCGCGCCAGATTTTCCAGAAGGTCAAGGCCCACCGTTTACTCCTTGAGTATGACGACGATCGCTCCGGATCCTTTGCGCCGCTGGGCGAAGTGCCGGCAGACAAAATCGCCGTTTTGGGTTTAATCACGACAAAGAATTCCCGCTTGGAATCTGCAGCCGAAATTATCGGGCGCATTCGGGAAGCAAGCCGTTTTCTTCCTTTGGAACAACTGGCCTTAAGCCCGCAATGCGGGTTTGCCACTTCGGTCATCGGAAACCGCCTTACTCCTTTGGACCAGAACCGCAAGCTCCGACTGGTCGTGGACACAGCGCGCTCGGTCTGGGGCTGAAGGTTGTCTGAGGCGCCGGTGAGGCGGCACTTTCGGGAGGAGCCATGAGAACAGAAAGTAAAACCACCGTTTCCGATCTGATGGAAATGATTACTGAGGCTCAGGGGATCGCCCTCAATCTGGTCGAAGACCTGACGGATGAGCAAATGCTGGGACCCCGCCTGCCGATTGTGAACCCTCCGCTTTGGGAGATTGGCCATGTCGCATGGTTTCAAGAGAAATGGGTCTTGCGGCACCTGGGAAAGGCGAAGCCGATCATCCCCGAGGCGGACTCTCTCTATGACTCTGCTTGTGTCCCTCACGATTCTCGCTGGGAGCTGCCTCTGCCTTCCCGGCGGGAAACCTTCCGCTATGTGCAGGAGGTGCGTGACCGGGTGCTGGATCGTCTGATCTCCATCGCACCGAATGCGGCGGAAGATTACTTCCATCACCTGGCGGTTTTCCATACAGGAATGCACGCTGAAGCCTTCACCTATACCCGGCAGACTTTGGGATACTCCCGGCCCCAGCTTCTTGTCCCTCCGGGCAGGGTTCATTCTGAGGCGGCGGGTACGGGATCTTTGCCGGGCGACGTGGAAATTCCCGGTGGCACGTATTGGCTTGGAGCGACTCCCGACCTTCCGTTTGTCTTTGACAACGAGAAGTGGGCACACCCGGTCCCTCTGAGGACATTCCGGATCGCACGTGCACCGGTGACAAACGCCGAGTATGCCTCTTTTGTCGAGGAGGGAGGCTACCAACGCCGGGAGTTTTGGTCCGATGAGGGATGGATCTGGCGTGAACAATCCGGTGCCCGCCATCCTGTCTACTGGGAGCATGGATCCGGGGGACGATGGTTTCGGCGTAGTTTCGACCGTTGGGTGGCGCTGGAGGATCATCACCCGATCGTTCACGTAAACTGGTACGAGGCCGATGCCTATTGCCGTTGGGCCAGCCGCAGGTTGCCGGCGGAATCCGAGTGGGAGATGGCGGCCAGCGTAAATCGGTTGCCCGATGGTCGGGAGAGGGAAGAGCGGAAACGGACGTTTCCCTGGGGAGACGAGCTTCCCTCGCCGGACCGAGCTCATCTGGACTTTGCCGGCCTTAGCTGCATTGACGTGGGATTTCTTTCCTCCGGCGACAGCGCTTTCGGATGCCGGCAGATGATCGGGAACGTGTGGGAGTGGACGAGCACGGACTTTGACGCCTATCCGGGTTTTGTGGCGGATCCGTACAAAGAATATTCCCAGCCGTGGTTTGGAACTCACAAAGTCCTGAGAGGAGGCTGCTGGGCGACGGGCTCTCGCTTGATCCGCAACACCTGGCGGAATTTTTACACAGCGGACCGCCGGGACGTTTTCGCCGGCTTTCGTACGTGCGTCCTCTAGAAATGCCGTGCTCCGTGAGAGGAGAAGGATGAGTGGGTGCCCAAGTTTCACTCGAAGGGGTAAGCAAATTCTACGATAACGAGAAAGCACTCCAGGACATCCACCTCACCTTCACGGAGGATGTCACGACCGCCGTGGTCGGTCCCAGCGGGAGCGGAAAATCAACCCTCCTGCAATTGATTAACGGGCTCATCCGTCCCAGCCGGGGGGAAATTTCGGTCTTTGGAAGTCTCATCGACTACGACCGATTGCCGCAGCTCCGATTGCGGATCGGCTATGCGGTGCAAGGTACCGGGCTGTTCCCTCACCTGACTGTCTGGGAAAACATAACGCTTCTTGCCAGGCTCGTCCGCTGGGATCCCGCACGAATCAAAGGACGTGGGCAGGAACTCATGCGATTGGTAGGCCTATCCTCTTCGTTGGAAGGTAGATACCCTCACGAACTCAGCGGTGGACAACAACAGAGAGTGGGACTATGCCGGGCCATGATGTTAAACCCCAGGATCTTTCTTCTCGACGAGCCCTTCGGAGCACTCGATCCCATGACGCGCAGTGAAATTCACCAGGAATTCCTGCACCTGCAAAAGTCGGAGGCGAGGACCATTATCCTGGTGACTCATGATCTGCGAGAGGCGCTGAAGCTTGCTCAGGAGGTGGTGATCCTGAATCGGGGGAATCTCGTGCAACGAGGAACTTGCGCGGAAATCGTGCAAAGCCCGGCCGGCGAGTTTGTGGAGACCTTTCTGAATTCCCAACTCGAAGACTAGGCTGGAGGCCCGTATGAAACAATTGGCCATCGTAGTGGCCGCGAGTTTCCTCCTCTTGTTTTTGCCGCCCGGGAGCGTCTCCGCCCCGCGGCAGACCATCGTGGTGGGTTCCAAGCACTTCAACGAGGGGTACATTCTGTCGGAGATCATGGCGCAGCTCCTGGAGGATCGAGGGTTCCAAGTGGACAGGAAGTTTGGTTTGGGAGGAACCCTGATCTGTTTTGACGCTCTGCGCAACGGGGGGATCGACTTATACCCGGAATATTCGGGGACCTTGGAGCAGGCGGTCTTGAAGCTTCCGCGCAGGGCATCCTACCGGGAACTGCGCCGTCGTCTAAAGGAGCAGTTTGGTTTGGATCTTCTGGATTCGTTCGGTTTTAGCAACAGCTATGCCGTTGCCGTAAGCCGAACACTTGCCGAGAAGATCGGGCTGAAAACGATCAGCGATTTGGCGAGATTTCCGAACCTTCGGTTTGCTTTCAGCCTCGAGTTCCTCAACCGGCAGGACGGGTGGCCCGGGCTGGCTCGAACCTACGGTCTCTCCGTGCGTCCCTTGGGGATTGAACACGGACTGGCCTACCAGGCGATTCGGGAAAACAAACTGGACTTGACCGATGTCTACTCCACAGATGGAGACATTCGGAAGTTCGATTTGGTCCTCTTGAAAGACGACCGGCGCTACTTCCCCGACTATCTGGCTGCACCGTTGGTCCGCGCTGATGTGGACGAGGGAGCCAAACAATCTCTGGGTGAGCTGGCGGGCACGATCTCGGCGACCGAGATGCAGGAGCTAAACGGGATGGCCGTGCTCGAGGGGAAGAGCTTTGCGGAAATCGCGCGAGAAGTTTTGAGCAAGAAAGGGCTGCTCCATGGCGGAAGAAGCTTCAGGGAGCGCAGTAGATGGGCCACTCTGCTCTCTCGGACGGGGACACACCTCAAGCTCACTCTGATTGCGCTCCTGGCAGCCATGGCACTTGCGATCCCTTTTGGAGTGTTGATCTACCGCCTCCGTGTGATCTCCCGGCCGGTGATTTATGGTGCCGGGCTACTGCAGACGATCCCATCGATCGCTCTCCTTGCCTTCATGATTCCTTTGCTGGGAATTGGGTCGGTGCCGGCCATCGTAGCCCTGTTCCTGTACGCCCTTTTGCCCATTTTGAGGAACACGGCGGCTGCACTGTTCTCCATCGATCCGGTGCTCAAGAAAGTGGCCGTCGGGATGGGCCTTACGGCCTGGCAGCGCCTGCGCCACGTTGAGCTCCCACTGGGCGTACCCACGATTCTGGCCGGCATCAAAACAGCAGCCGTCATCAACATCGGCACGGCCACACTGGCTGCGTTCATCGGGGCCGGCGGTCTCGGAGAGCCGATTGTCACCGGTCTCGCCTTAAATGATACGTCACTCATTCTGGAAGGGGCGATCCCGGCGGCTTTGCTGGCCGTCCTCACCGAATTTGCCTTTGAGGTGCTCGAAAGGCTGGTAATCCCCAAGCACCTCCGGCAAAAGCCTGCGGAATGAGGTAGGATTTCCTGCAGGAATGAACACGGAAGCGTGATCCGAGCTTCCCGATGGAGGGAGCGAGAGAGGAAGGATAATGAGGGGGAGGAGGTTCTGGGGTCAGGTCTGACCGTCCACTTGGCTGCTGCTCCTGGTGGGGGCGGGATATGTCGTCTACACCTTGATCTTTTAATGCAGTGAAGGTCGGGGATTTGCTGCAAGAGTTGCACGCCTTCATTGAATCCGGACAGAAGCCTGTGAAAATCAGGATGAGAGGAGATTCACTTATGCTCGATGAACATGCCAAGAAGACGGCGCTGCGGATGATCCCGTACGGGATGTTTATCCTTACGACAAAGAGCAAAGATGGCCGAGACATCGGCGCGGCCACGGTGAATTGGGTCACGCAAACTTCCTTTAAGCCGCCTCTCGTTGCGATTGGCGTGAAAGTCGAGTCGGGCGTCCATCGTCATATCAGGGATACCGGTGTTTTTGCAATGAACGTCATCGGTAAGGACCAACGCGAGATGGCATTTAACTTTTTTAAGTCACACGAACGCCAGGGTGAATCGATCGGTGGCGAGCGTTTCGAACCCGGCTCGGCAACGGGATGCCCGCTGCTGCTGAGGGCGCCGGCATGGTGGGAGTGTAAAATTGTCGGCGAGGTTGCCAAGGGAGATCATACGCTCTTTGTGGGAGAAGTGCTGAACGCCGGTTTGCGAAGGGGAGATCAGGCCATTCTCATGCGGGAGCACGATCTCTACTACGGGGGCTAAAGGGTGCATGAACGGCATCGGGGGTTTGCCTATGGATATCCTCGAATGGGTGCTCGGCACCCATCTGCCGGGATTAGGAACGGGACGGCAGCCAATTGCACATGTTATCTTATCCACCTGAGTCCGAGTTTGCCAATGAGATAGAATCAAAGAGTCCGTTGGCTGGAAATTGACCACCCGAGAGGGGTCAAACCTACGTCCTGGGGATTAAGGGATCCTGGCGGGGGCGGGGTTTCAGGCGATTGCCTCCAGAGAAA
>DATEAK010000314.1:0-7826 GCA_035288405.1 bacterium
CCCGTAAGTCCCAACGCCGGTAACCCGAATATCCCCCTTTTTCTTTTCGCAGATTTCAGTTATTGGTCTTGTGAGCTGTAGGAGACCGAAATGATTTTAAAGGACAGGGTTGCCATCGTTACCGGTGCCAGGTTGGGGATCGGGAGAGCCCTGGCGTTGGGATTCGCGGAAGAAGGCGCTCATATCGTCATCAATGACATCCAAAATGAAGAGGCGTCAAAAGAAGTGCTTTCCCAAATCAGAAATATGGGGCGAAAAGCGACTCACGTGCAAGGGGATGTGGCCCTGGAGGAAGATGTAAGAAGAATCGTGTCTGCAACCTTAGAGACATTTGGTCAAATCGACATATTGGTCAATAATGCCGGACTTCGAACGATCGCGTATTTGGGCGTGGAGAATTGTCCTGTCCTGGACATGGAGAGTAAGGATTGGGATCGGATGATTGCTGTGAACTTGAGAGGACCGTTCTTGATGTCCAAAGCAGTTCTGCCTCAGATGAGTAAACAAAAACGGGGCAGCATCATGAATATCTCCTCCGGCGCCGGACTGGATGGAGTTCCAGGGAAAAGCGCCTATTGTGCATCGAAACATGGACTGGAGGGTTTTACCAAAGCGTTGGCGGGAGAAGTGAAAGATCTCAACATTCGTGTCAACGCTCTTGCTCCCGGGGGAAGAGTCGATACGGATGGGTTGGGGGGACTTCCGGTTGGTGTGATCGTTCCCGTCGGCATTTTTCTGGCCTCTGATGATTCTCGGGGGATTACAGGCCAATCTATAAACGCCAAAGCTTGGAATCAGCAGAGAGGAATCAAAGTGTAGCATGAGCGGCGGTAGTCTCGTGAACGGGGCTTGCGGCAGGGAGGGATTATGAAAGGGTGGATGCTTCGGGTCGTTTTCCTACTCGTCCTGGCAATCGGAGTTTTGTTTCCCGCGATCAAGGCGACGCAGAGTTTTGCCGCCGAGCCCCCGCTGATTCCCGTCACGGCGGTTTACGGGGTGATCAGTACGGATCCGACCTATCTCTGGGTGGCAAACGAGAGGGGATTTTTCAAAAAGAATGGCCTGGACGTCGATCTGACTCATATCCCGACGGCTCAGGCTATCCAGGCCTTGATCGGAGGAAAGGTCCAGTTCTCCACCACGGGCATGGAGGCACTCGATGCGGCCCTTTCGGGCGCCGACACGGTCTACATCATGATTCCCATCAAGACCTTTGTCCTCTCTATATACGGCAGGCCCGATATTGCCGGAGTCAAGGGACTCGTGGGAAAGACGATCGGAGCCACGAACAAGGGATCCGCAACGGACATGGCCGGCCGCTTAGTCCTGAAACAAAACGGTCTTACCCCGGATGTCGACGTGAAGTTCGCCTACTTGAAAGAGCTGCCTGCTCTGGTGGGAGCTCTGAAAGAGGGGATGATCGATGCGGCCATCATCACTCCCCCCAATACTCTGAGGGCCCGCAACCTGGGGATGAAAGAACTCCTCAACATCCAGGACCTGCGGATTCCTTTCGCTCAGCACACGATAGCGACCACTCGCTCCTACATCCGCACCCAACCGGAGGCGGTGCGACGTTACGTTCGCAGCGCCATGGAGGGTCTGGACTACACGCTGAAGAACCGGGAGGAGGCCCTCTCGGTCATGAGCAAATACACCAAGACCACGGATGCGGCCCTTCTCAAGGAAGCCTATGACGCCTATGCCAAGGCTTGGGAGCGGAATCCCATGCCGTCTCAGGCGGCCATTGAGTCCTTGCTGGCCGCGTCGCTAAACCCCAAGGCCAAGGGGGCCCGCTGGGACCAGTTCGTGGATGACCGCTTCGTGAAGGAAGTGGCGGCCTCGGGAGCCATCAAGTAAAGGGTGCCTCTTCCTTTTGGTAAAACTGAAGTTGCCCTTCATGATCTGCGGGCCGTAAAATTGAATTGCGGCAAACTGGAACGATTCCCCGGCGCCGTGAGGATCCCGCGGAACGTACTTTGAAGGGGTGCGAGAGTCCAAATCCCGGGTTGGCCCGGGAAAGAGGAGAACCGCTCCCAAGCTCTATCCCCTGCGATCCAAGTAAGCAATTCCCAGGTAAACACCACGGTCAGGTTGCAGGAGTCTTCGAGTTCCTGAAAGAGCAAGGGGATTTATTGCATGTCGCCCTCTAAGGCTTCACACGGATGAAGATCCTTCACAGGTTTCCCATTTCCCTGCGAACCCGCTTTATTGTCGGCATGGCCGCTATGTTCCTACCGATAGTGATATTGGGGATCGGCGCATTTTTCTCTCTCGAGAGCGCAGTCGGCAATTTCGATCAGGTTGTAGAAGATGTGGTGGATGGAATGGTCCCTATCGTTCACCTTCAGATTCTGATTCTGAGGGCGTCGAAACCAGTTAGCGACTACATCATCTATCATAACCCGGCAGAGCGCCGGCTCTTCGTTCAACTGAGCCGGGAGGTGGACCGGAGCTTCAAACAGGCCCTATCTGCGCCTTTTGTCTTGGCGGAATACCAGGCGCTGGTGCGGAATGCGCAAGAGGAGTGGCAACAAGCCAGGAACCCGAGCGAGGCGATCCTGGACCTTTCCCGCGCGAAAAGGGATCCGGTTGCTCCGGGTGAAATGAAGCGACTCCAAGCTCACATTGATCGGGCAGTGGATACGCTCGACCAAGTTCACCATCTGATTCATCAGGAAATTGATAAACGACTGGCCTCAACTCATGCCGCCAAGGGAAGGGTGCTGTTGATCGTCGTCATCGGTTTCGGGGCGGGACTTGGGATAGCCATTCTGGTCGGTACTGTATTGGCCCGCTCTTTTCTTCTTCCCTTGCGGGTACTGGGAGAAGGTGCGGACCGCTTTGGCGAGGGAAATTTATCTTATCGGGTGCCTCTGTATACCAAGAACGAGTTGGGGCAACTGGCGAGAGGTTTCAATGCCATGGCGGAAAAGCTCGAAAAAAGCCAGGCAGCGCTTCAGTACCTCTCTATACGAGATGACCTCACGGGCCTGTACAACAGACGTCACTTCGAATTGCTGTTGAAGGAAGAGATGGAGAGGTGGCGGCGCTACGGCCACCCTTTCTCCCTCCTGATGCTGGACATCGATCACTTCAAGGATATTAACGACACGTACGGCCACCGGTGCGGAGACGAGGTCTTACATAGCGTTGCGAAGATCGTCAGCGGCGCTGCCCGCCCTATAGATCGAGTTTGCCGGTACGGTGGAGAGGAGTTCACGATTCTCTTGGCGGAGACAGCAAGTGCCGGAGGGCTTGCCATGGCGGAACGAATCCGCGAGGCCGTGGGCACTCAAACGATACACGCTGGTCAGAGGCACGAGATCAAACTCACCGTGAGCATCGGCGTTGCGGCCTTTCCAGAAGAGGGGAAGTCGGAAGATGAGCTCATCGCCGCCGCAGACCAGGCTCTTTACATGGCGAAGAACGCCGGCCGGAATCGGGTGTGCCGGCAGAATAAATCTTAGCCGTCCGGGCGCAGCGTGTACGGCGCCCCGAAAAATCTCCCTCTAAAGTCCGTACTCTGCAGAATCCGTTAAGAGAAACTGGGCGAAAGTGTCGGGGGAATTGCTAGACAGCTACAGGGCGGGCTTCCGGTGTTTCGGGATGGTCAGGAGAGATGAAATGGATCGACGGACCTTTTTAGCTTCTTTGATGGCCTTGGGCGGCTGGGCTGCCCTGGGTGGCCGCTCTGCAGCAGGAGAGCAAGCGGTACTCCTTGCAGCAAACCTCTCGGCTGCTGACCGCATTGCAGGTTGGCGGGAGAGGATTCTGTTGATCTCAGGACGAGGTGTCCTGCCGATGATTGATACGGAGGCCACCTATGGCCGGGATATTTCCACCAAGTACATGGTGGATCAAATGGACAAAAATGGCGTGGCGCTGGTTTGCTTCGCGCCCAATTTTAACGATCCCAAGCGGGGCAGCCGGTTCTCACTGGATATGGCCGCGGAACACCCCGACCGCTTCGTCCCCACCACCTGCGACGGCACCACCGATTACTGGTTCCGCCAGGAGGGACCGTTTCTGGAGGTGATGCAGCGGGAAGCCCGCAGCGGCGAGTTTTTCCTGCTGGGGGAGTTGGAGTTCCGTCACTACCCCTCCCCCGCGCAGTACAAGGCGCAAAAATTCTGGAGAGAGATCACCATACCCATTGATGGCCCCTGGGGGCACGCGGTCTTTCAACTGAGCGCCGAGACGGGCCTGGCCTTCCAGATCCATTACGAACCGGAGGATGCTTTGCTGGCTCCTCTGGAAAAGATGCTGGAGACTTATCCTGGTGCCAAGGTGATTTGGTGTCATGCCGGGCAGGTCCGCTACCCGGCCAAGCAATCGACTTACGGCCCCGGGTACCTGGGGGGGATGCTGTCCCGGCATCCCAACCTGTTCTGCGACCTCGCTCTGTCTGAGCCGGGGACGCGCTATCCCGGCAGCGGATTCGTCCACAATACCGCCCAGCTCAATAACGGAAGCCTCCGCCCCGAATGGAAAGCGCTTCTGGAGGCCCACCCGGACCGTTTCACCATCGGATCGGACATCGCCCCGGATCGCCCCGAGCATTTCCCCATCAAGATGGTGCAATCCCGAAAGCTGCTGGCCTCTCTCTCCGAGAAAACGGCGGCTCGGATCGCCTTCCAGAATGCCTGGCGGCTCTTGACTCGTCAGGAGTGGACCGCCTGAGTCAAGAGACTCCAGTGCCGGAAATTTAGAGACGATGGCTTGAGAAAGGGATGTCTTCGTTTTACAATCCTCAGTAGATCGAATCTGTTCGCAGAAGTTGTCACTCTCTGGCAGAGTCAGGAGGGTATCATGCGCGGGCGATTTCTCACCTATATCGGAGCAGTTGCCGTCTTTGTGTTCGCGGGCTCTCTCCTTGCCGCTCATCTCGGGTATTCTGATGAAAAGACTCTCTCTCCTTACGTGGAACAGCTAGGGAGTTCTGTGCGCGGTTTAAGCCCGCAGGAGGTGGACGATCTTGCCAATGGACGAGGCGCCGGCTATGCCCGCACAGCCGAACTCAATAGTTACCCAGGCCCACGCCACTTACTTGACATGAAGCAGGAGCTTGGTTTGTCCTCCGGCCAGGTCACGCAAATCGAAGCCATTATTGCAAAGATGCAACCTGAGGCCAAACGAATCGGGCAAGAGATTCTCCGGCGCGAGATGCAACTCAGCGCTGCTTTCGCAAATGGGACGATCTCAGAGACTGATCTGAAGGCGCTGGTGGAGAACCTGGCTGTGCTTTATGGCGAATTTCGCGTAACCCATCTTCAGGCTCACCTGCAAGTCAAACCGTTGCTTTCGGAGGAACAGATTGCGAAGTACAATGCGTTGAGGGGTTATACGAGCTCGTCTGAAATGCCAATGGAACACCAATACCCGATGCATTGAGCGAGAAATGGGAGCCGGCTGTCGCGTTGTGCGGTCCTAGAGGGTGGAAGGCTCGATGGAATTGAGCAGAGTATCGATGAGACGAATAGAAGCCCTCGTTCGCCTGTTGGAGAGAATCCGTTCCGAAACGGAACAGCCGGCCGAGTTCCTGCTGGAATTCAGGACACTCTATCGGGAACTCCCCCGGGAAGAGAAGCCCGCGTTTTTCGAATTGCTCATTTCCCGCATGGAGATCCGGAAAGGCGATATCGAGAAAGATCTACGCTTACTTGTGGAGGCAAATGACAAAGAATCCGACCAGTGGATCCGCCTCCTGAGCGAGCTGCGCCGGAAGCTCGAGTCGCCGAGGACAGCGGTCTTTCTACGCTTTCTGAATATGTCCGGCGGGTTGAAATTTCTTCTGGACCTACGGGCTGATATCCTGGTGGCCCAGCACCAGGTTTCGGCAAATTTGCAATTTCTGGATCAAGACATCGCTCACCTGTTCAATTCCTGGTTTCAGGGAGGCTTTCTTTTCCTTCAGGAAATCACCCAGGATTCCGCCTATCGACAGATTCGCTTCCTCAAGGACCACGATTTGGTTCATCCTACGGCCAACCTGGAAGAGATGGGCAATCGCCTGGGAGGGGATCATCGGTGTTTTGCCCTGTATCATCGCGCCATGCCCGAGGAGCCTGTGGTCTTCATCGAGGCCGCACTCACCCATGGAATTGCCAGGTCCCTCCCTGAGGTTATTGGGGAAGAAAATGAACCCCAGCTCCACAAGGCCACCCCGGATACCGCTATTTTCTATTCCATCAACAATGCCCAGAACGGATTGGCGGGACTTGGACTCGGCACGGTTCTGGTCTTCCAGGTCGTGGATGCCTTGAAAAAGGACAACCCAGATATCACGACCTTTGCCACTCTGAGTCCTATTCCGGGATTTTGGAAGCGGTACCTGAAACCCATCCTGGAGGGGCAAGATGCCTCCTTTGTCCTGAAGAGAGAAAAACTGGTGGAGTATTTTCCCGAGAAGGCGAGAAAAGGCCTCCTGAATCACTTGAAAGAAGTGACGGGCAGTGAGGCACCGAACTTTCCTGCGGCTCTCTTGTCGATTCTCCCGGACCCGAAGTGGATCGAGGATCCGTTGTGTTGCGGATGGCTGAAAAAACCTCTGACAGAGGTGTGTTACTTCTACCTGGCGCAGGAGAAGGACAGACAAGGGAAACCGCTCAATTCGGTGGCCAACTTTCACATGAGCAACGGAGCTGCGGTAAGCCTGAAAAACGTCAACTTTGCCGCGAATCGATTACCGCGCGGGATCGAGGAGTCCTGCGGCATGATGGTCAACTATGTGTATTCCAAGACCTGGCTCCAGCAGATCGGCAAGACCATGCAATCTCTACTCCCCTGGAAGGTCTGATGCCAGCGCGCCTTCCTCAGAAATCAAGAAAGGATCGCGGGATGAAAGCCCATGGCTGGTTGGGACTCCTGATTCTGCTGGGAACGTATCTGGGGTTGTACCTGGATTCCGACTGGGTCCGCTACAATCTCTTCTTCATTACCTGGTGGCCTTACATCCTGGTGGCGGACAGCCTGGTGTATCGCCTCAAAGGAAATTCCCTCCTCGTCAACCGCAGCTCGCAGTTTTTCCGGCTCCTTCCCTGGTCCGTGGTCATTTGGCTTATCTTCGAAGATTTTAATTTCATTCTGCGTAACTGGTACTACGTAAACGTTCCTCCCGATCGAACCCTGCGCTGGTTTGGGTATGCCTTTTCCTTTGCCACCGTGCTGCCCGGGGTCTTTGAAACCACGGAGATCCTCTCGGCCCTGGGATTGTTCGCACGCCTGCGCGTCAAGCCTCGCAAGGTGACCCCGGCTCTCTTGCGAGCCTTTGAGTGGATCGGTGCTGTTTTCTTTGTCCTGTTCTTACTTTTTCCGCGGATCTTTTATCCTCTGGTCTGGGGAGCGTTTGTTTTTCTCCTGGAACCCCTCCTTTACCGCAAAGGGGGGCGATCACTTCTGCGGCAGTGGGAAGAGGGCTCCCTGCGCCAGTTCGTTCTTCTCCTCGTTGCGGGTCTCATCTGCGGTTTCTTGTGGGAGATCTGGAACTATCCTGCCGCTGCCAAGTGGATTTACACCGTGCCCTTTTTGGATCAGATTAAGTGGTTTGAAATGCCGCCCTTGGGATTTGTCGGATTCCCTCCGTTCGCTGTGGAATGCTACGTGATGGTGAACACCCTCTGTCTTTTCGTGGGCGGACCCAACTGGGAACTTCCTGCGGCTCCGGCCCGCGGCCCGTTCGTCCGCTGGCAGCGCGGGGCACTGGGGATTCTCATGGTGGTTTTTTCGCTTCTCGTCTTCAACGGCATCGATGCGTATACGGTGGATTCATACGCCATCCGTGTTGCGGAGATACCGGCTCTTGATGCAAAGGCTGCTCTGAACTT
>DATEAK010000315.1:0-12513 GCA_035288405.1 bacterium
TGGTGGACGATCAGGCGGCTGGCCGCCGTGCAGCGCTGCCCCGTGGTTCCGCAAGCACCCCAGACAGCTCCTTCCACGGCCAGATCGAGGTCCGCATCTTCCATGACAAGGATCGCATTCTTGCCCCCCATTTCCAGGGAGACCCTGCGCCAATCTTGGGCGCAGCGCACGGCCACCTGCCGTCCCACTTCCGAGGAGCCGGTAAACGACACGAGATCCACGTCCGGATGGGCCACAAGAGCTGCTCCGGCTTCCTCACCAAACCCATGGACCAAGTTTAAGACCCCGGCCGGAAGGCCCGCTTCCTCGAAGATCTGCACGAGCCGTGTCGCCACCAGGGGCGTATCTTCGGCCGGTTTGAACACCACCGTGTTGCCTGCCACCAGAGCCGGAACAATCTTCCAGGTAGGGATGGCCAGGGGGAAATTCCAGGGAGTGATGGCCGCCACGACTCCAACGGGAACGCGAACGGACATGGCAAATTTGTCGAGCAATTCCGAAGGAGTCGTCTCTCCATAGAGCCGTCTCCCTTCCCCGGCAATAAAATAGGTCATGTCGATGCCTTCCTGCACGTCGCCCCGGCTCTCCTTCAAGATCTTCCCCATTTCCCTGGTCATGGTTTGAGCCAATTCTTCCTTGCGGCTCACCATGATTTCAGCGGCACGGAACATGATCTCAGCCCGCCTCGGCGCCGGTGTCAGGCGCCAGCGCGGAAACTCCCGGCGAGCCGCCTGTACAGCCTGGTCTACATCTGCAGCCTCGGAGCGGGGAAAGATTCCAAGTACCTCCTTTTTCCGCGCCGGGTTAATGCTTTCGAAGGTCTGTCCCGACCGGGCCGGGACCCATTTCCCTGCGATGAGATTGTAGTAGGTCTGGGCCATGAAGTCCTCCTCTCCCCTTCACTCTCAACCGCCCCCTCGGGGAAACCGGTAACTAACTGGGCTTTTCAACACTTTCCGGGAGCTCTCCCAGATAAGCCTGGCGTACCTTGGGATCACGCAGAAGCTCTGCGGATTCTCCTGCTCCTACGATTTGGCCGGTTTCCAGGACGTAGGCCATCCGAGCCACCGAAAGGGCCATTAGGGCATTTTGCTCCACCAGAAAAATTGTAGTTCCACGACTGCGGATCTCCTCAATTACGGCAAAAATCATCTCTACCATGCGAGGAGCCAGACCCAGGGAAGGTTCGTCCATCAACAACAGCGCAGGGTTCGACATGAGAGCCCGGCCGATGGCGAGCATCTGCTGCTCCCCGCCGGACAGGGTTCCTGCGATTTGACCGCGACGTTCGGCCAATCGGGGAAAGAGTTCAAAGACCCTTTCCATGTCCCGTATAATCTCTCCATCTCTGCGGGTGTAGGCCCCCATTTCCAGGTTTTCGCGGACCGTCATCCGGTTGAAGATCCGTCGTCCCTCGGGAACATGGGAAACTCCCTTCTGCACGACTGTATTGGGTGGAAGCCCGTCTATGCGCTCTCCATTTAGGCGAATGATCCCTTGTTTCGGCTTTAACAGGCCTGAGATCGTCTTGAGCGTCGTGCTCTTCCCAGCGCCGTTACTTCCCAAAAGAGCAACTACTTCCCCTCGTGGAATGATCAGGGAGACACCCCGCAGAGCCGGAATGGAGCCGTAGTGAACGTGGAGATCCTCGACTTCAAGCATGGCTCCGAACGCCCCCTTTGCCCCAGTCCTTGCTCCCCAGATAGGCCTCCATGACACGGGGATTTTGCTGTATCTCTTCGGGAGTTCCCTCGGCGATCTTCTCCCCGTGATCCAAAACGGTCACCCAATCGGAAATCGACATCACGACACGCATGTTATGTTCGATGAGCAAGAGGGTCACCTCGAACTGTTCTACCAAACGACGCAGGAATTCCATCAAGACACGAGCTTCTCCAGGATTCATGCCCGCCGTCGGCTCGTCCAGCAGGAGAAGCTTCGGGTGCGTGGCCAAGGCTCGAGCAATTTCCAGACGGCGCTGATCCCCGTAGGGAAGATTTCGAGCCAGCTCATTTTGCTTGTCCCCGAGACCAACCAGTTCCAAGAGTGCCTGCCCCCGCTCCCAGGCCTTCTCTTCCATCTCCACAAAGCGCTCGCTATGGGCCAGCACGTTCCAGATTCTGAAGGGAAGACGGCAATGCATCCCGACCAGGACGTTTTCCAACACGCTCATGTTTGCAAACAACCGGATGTTCTGAAACGTGCGGGCAACGCCCAGGGCGGTGATTTGCTCCGCCTTGAGTCCGGCTACAGGATGCCCGGCAAACCAGATCGACCCCGAGTCTGGACGCTCAAGTCCTGTTAAGACGTTAAAAAGGGTCGTTTTCCCGGCCCCGTTGGGGCCGATGATGCTCGCGATTTCCCCTTGCTCGAGTCTTAAATCGACCTGGCTCAATGCCAAGAGACCGCCAAACGATTTGCGAATTCCAACCGCTTCCAGTAAGGACATGTTACGTCCTTCCAACCTTTCCCAAACGCCTGCGAGCGGGCCAGATCCCCTGGGGGCGGAAGATCACCATGATGACAATAATGATACCAAAAACCAGACGCTCATACTTAGCGGGTTCCAGTTGTGCCGGAAGCTGGCTCAATGCATAGTCACCCACAAAAGGAAGAGAGAGAACCAACCCGGAATTCCGCAACGTATTGAGCCAGAGAGAGAGTCCTTTGAGTACTTCGAGGTTTAAAACGGTGACGATCGTGGCCCCAAGAATGGCGCCCGGTATACTCCCCATCCCTCCTAGGATTACCATGGCCAGAACACCGATGGATTCCATGAAGGTAAAACTTTCCGGGTTGATGAAATATTGTTTTGCGCTGAAGATCACGCCCACGATGCCGGCAAAGGAGGCCCCAGTAGCAAAGGCAAGCAGCTTCATGCGAATCAAGGGAACCCCCATGCTCGCCGCGGCAAGTTCATCTTCCCGAATAGCCTCCCAGGCCCTTCCGATGGGAGAATGATCCAGCCGACGGGTCGCCGTGATAACCGCAGTAACCACCAGCAAGACCAAAAAATAAAAATAGAGGGAGTAGAGCGCGGGCGTGGAGATGGAAAACCCCAGGTCCTCCAGCAGCGGTTGGAAAAACAGCGGCGGCCGTTGAATCGGAGTGATCCCCTTGGGGCCGTTCGTCAGATTGATGGGCTTATCCAGATTGTTGGCCAGCACCCGGATCACCTCACCAAACCCCAGTGTGACGATCGCCAGATAATCCCCCCTCAGGCGCAAGACGGGCAGCCCCAAAATAAAGCCGGTACAGGCTCCCGCCACAACTCCAAGCAGGAGAAAAACGAAGAACCAGGAGGGAGCTAAGGGAAATTGAATCCAGGAAGATGGGATAAACTCGTTTGCCTGTGAAGATCCGAAGATGGCCCAAAGGTAAGCGCCCACTGCGAAAAACGCCACATAGCCAAGGTCCAATAGGCCGGCCATACCAACCACGATGTTGAGCCCCAAAGCCAGGGCCACAAAGATCCCCACCTGAATTGCAATCTCGAGGTAATACCCGTTGATGGAACCAATCAAGGGCATGAGGAAGGCCAGGACGACAAAAGCAAGGGAGACTCGTAAACGAGGAGAAAGCGGGAGATAGTAGAGCAAAAGCAAAGAACTCTGAAACGCCAGAAACGCCGGCAGAGAATGGGGAAAAACAATCACCAGAAGGGAAGTACCACCAACATAGAACAGGGCCAGGCCAAGATATTTGAGGGCGTTCAAGCCTTTTCCCCTACCACTTCCCCTAGGAGCCCTTTGGGTCTCAGGATGAGGATCAGGATGAGAATGAGAAATGAAAAGATGTCTTTGTACTCCGCCCCGAAGGCACCACCCGTTAACAGTGACAGGTAGGAAGCGGAAAACGATTCCAGAAGTCCCAAGACCAAGCCGCCCACCATGGCCCCGGGGATATTGCCGATCCCGCCCAACACAGCCGCTGTAAATGCCTTAATCCCCGGGATGAATCCCGTGTAAGGACTGATCAGCGTGTACTGGATACCGAAGAGGACCCCGGCAGCTCCTCCCATGGCTCCGCCGATCAGAAAGGTAAGCGAAACCACCTGGTTTACATCGACCCCCATGAGACTGGCCGTTTGCGGATCCTGAGCCACAGCTCGAATGGCCCTGCCCATCTTCGTCTTGTTGACGAGGAAGCTTAAAGCCGCCAGCATGAGGATGGAGGAGCCGATCACGACCAGAGACTTCACTGAGATGTCGAAGGTCGAACCGATTTGAATGCGCCGATCCAGGCCCTGGAGAGGAGGATAGGTTAGATAAAAGGCATTGCGCCAGATACTCTCCATGAAGCGGATGGCATCCTGCAAAACAAAGGAAACGCCGATGGCGGAAAGCAGAGGGACCAGGCGCGGAGCATTGCGCAGGGGACGGTAGGCGATCCGTTCAACGACGACGGCTAGAAAGCCGCTGGCCGTCATGCCGGCGATCACCAGGATTGGCAGGAGGACCCAGGAGGGGATCCCCGCCAGCACGCCGGCACTCTGGAAACCCAACAGAATTTCGACGCCGACAAAAGCTCCCGTGACAAAAATTTCGCTGTGGGCGAAGTTGATGAACTGCAGGACCCCGTACACCATCGTGTAGCCCAGCGCGATCAGGGCGTACATAAACCCCAAGACCAGGCCATCCACGAGGACCTGAGGAAATAAGGTCAGGGCAAATTCCATCTCACCTCGGCATTACCACTGGGTGGCGCGGTACTGCAGGTGCTCCCAAACCTCTTACCCTTTCTTGACCTGAGGCGCCCCGAGCTCGAGAGTTTTCACGATCGTACCCGGGTACTTCTCTTCCATAAATTTCAGCACAAAGTACTTGGACTTCACGGGATCTCCCTGGCTGTCAAAAGTAATCGTGCCGGTGATCCCTTGAAAATTTTTTATCTTGCGCACGGCAGCGCTTACTTGGGCCCGAGTCGGCTTTTTCCCTTTGGCGTCCGCAATGGCGATCTCCACTGCCCTGATCCCCACCGCAGCAGAATCATAGGAGTACATGCTGAAGGATTCTGGGTCCTTGCCGAATTTTGCTTTGAACCGCTTCACGAAACTGGCAGACTCCGGGTACGCGGAAGGAGGACCTGCCACGGTCGTGTAATAGCTCCCCACCGCCGCCTTTCCTGCAATCTTCACCGTCTCCGAGGAATCCAGTCCGTCGGGTCCCAGAAAGATGGCCTTCATCCCTTTATCTCGCATCTGCTTTAAGAGGATTCCTCCCTGGTTATAAATGCCGCCGAAGTAGACCAGGTCCGGTGCCTTTGCCCGCATGGGATTGATGATCGGATCGAAGTTTGCCTTCTCTTCGGTACCCTCGTAGCCCAGCACCTTCAGCCCCAACTTCTTTGCTTCTCCCAGGAAGGCGTCGGCAACTCCCTGCCCGTAGAGAGTTTTATCGTGGATGACATAGACGGACCGCACCTTGAGGTCTTTGGCGGCAAACTGGGCTCCTACAGGACCCTGCACATCATCGCGTCCGCACACCCGATTTACGTTTTTATAACCGCGGTCCGTGATTTTGGGATTCGTGTTGGCAGGAGAAATCATGGTTAAATCGGCATCCTTGTAAACTTCCGAGGCCGGCAAGGCAACGCCCGAGTTAAAATGGCCGACCACGACCAACACATCGGGATCCGCCACCATGTTTTTTGCATTGGCCACACCCACATCAGGCTTGGCCTGATCATCGTAAGGGACAAATTCAACCTTGAAGCCCATGGCCTCGATGTTCTTCTTCAACTCATCCACAGCGAGCTGAGCTCCCAGCTTAACCTGTTCTCCCAAAGCCGCCTGTTCTCCGGAAAGGGGACTCTGGCTCACGATCTTGATCACAGGTCTTGTCTGAGCCCAAACCAGAGACGGAACAGCCAATGCAGCTAGAAGGATTCCACACCGGAGAACCCCCGCAAGCGCATGTCCTCTCTTACAAGCCATGAAATTCTCCTCCTTTTTCCAAAAAAAGCATTCAGCAATCAGCGCTCAGACTTCAGCCATGCAGGATGGGGAATGAGGGACCAAACACTGAATCCCCAGCGCTGGCATTTTGGTTTTTGATTGAGTCCGAGCTGACCGCTCGAAAGCTGACGGCCTCTCTCCTTAAGTATCTGAATTTTTTGCGACAATACTATACCCCTATGGGGGTGTCAACTTTTTTTTCCGGCCCTAACACGGCGGGCGAGTCCCTTGTAATTCCCCGGCACCCGTGGTAAACAGGGACAGGAGGATTTAGGTCATGGGAAAAGATCAAGTGACAACGGTTGAGGTGATCTGTCCTTGCTGCCAGGCCAAACTGATTATCGACCCCTCGTTGAAAGCAGTCCTCAGCCATGAGCCCCCTCCCAAAGCGAGCGCCGTAACCGACCTGACCGAAGCCGTTCAAGCTCTCAAGGGGAAGGCAAGTGAACGGGAGGCTCGCTTCCTACAGTCCGTCGAGGCGGAAAAGGAAAAAGGGAAAGTGCTGGAACGCAAGTTCCAAGAAGCCTTCAAGAAGGCCAAGGATGAGCCCATCACCCGCACCCCTAGGCCCTTTGACTTTGACTAATCCGGCTGGCACCCCTGCGGCGGGCGCGCCGTCACCCCTTTAACACCACTCCCCGTGTCTGATCCTCTGCTGGGACTTCTCCTCAAAAAGGTCAGCCGCTCTTTTTTTCTGAGTCTGCAGATTCTCCCTCCCCCTCTGAAGGAGCCCATGGGGCTTGCCTATCTGTTGGCCCGGGCCGCCGATACTCTGGCGGACCTACCCGCCGTGAGTCTGCCCAGCCGCCTGACGGCTCTGGATCATTTTCGGCTCCGGCTGCAGGGAGAAAACCGCCGCCTCTTCGAGTATCTCGAAGAGGGTTGCCGGACCACGGATGCCGCATGCGGCGAGATCATTCTTCTGCACAATCTCAGCGACTGCTTTCGACGCTACGATGCTCTGGGAGATAGCGATCGGGAGAAGGTAAGCCGCCTCTTGATGACCCTTACCCACGGGATGATTACTGACCTGACCGTTTTCCATGAGGAGAATCGACAGCTCGTTGTCGCTTTGAAAACGCGCCGTGACCTGGAGAGCTATACCTATTCGGTGGCCGGTTGCGTGGGCGAGTTCTGGACGGAGATGCTGATGGCCCATTGCCCGTCCTGTTCCCATTGGAATCTTGAGACTATGACCCAAAAAGGGGTGCGCTTTGGACAGGGGCTCCAGATGACAAACATCCTGCGGGACCTCTCCCACGATTTGCGATTGGGCCGCTGTTATCTTCCGGCATCGGATCTGGCCGCTTTGGGTTTGCAGCCGGAAGAATTACTCAACCCTGTGGCAATGAACCGTCTTCGCCCATTGCTCCGGGATCTACTAAGCGTCACGCTGGATTTCTACGGGGAAGGCTGGGACTACCTGCAGGCTATTCCTCGCTTGGAGCCTCGTTTACGGCTGGCTTGTTGCTGGCCGCTGTTCATCGGTCTCAAGACGATCGAGCGTCTGGCCCGCTCGGACAATTTCCTGGATCCGGCCGTTCCCGTCAAAATTTCACGGCGCGCAGTGTATGGGCTTCTGGCAAAAACTTCCCTCCTGATTTTTTCTCGCTACGGGTTGGGGCTTTACTACCACAATCTCGTAAGCCAGATCGAAAAACACATACAGTACCAGCTCTGGTAAGTTATAAGATACTCAATCATCCCCGTAAGGCCGCTCAAAAACGTCTTGGATGCTAGGCGGCAAGGAGCAAGGAGTGAGGCGTACGTGCAAGTACGCCGCAACGACGAGCGACGCAGCCAACAACGCAGACGGACGTTTTTCAGCGGCCTTACGGTGATTGGGGAGCCAACGACCGTGCAAAGTGAATGAGATCATCCTCTGCAAGCTCCCCTACAACCGTGAGGTGAAGATCTTCCGCTTGCCAGTGCACCATTCGGAGAAGTCCCAGGTTATAGAGAGTCCCCGGTGTTCCCCCCACGTCGAAGCTGCGCGCGCCCTCGGCTCCCTCCGGGGTCTGGTGTTCCGTCTTGCCTGTGGTTTCAAAGAGGGAAAGAGTACTGAGGCCGTCCGTGTATTGCAGGTGCGCCACCTTGACGCCGTTTCGCAGGTTCATATGAAGGCTCAATAGAGAAAAACCCCGTGGCATGGAGCGGGGAAGCAAGATCTTTACCCCCATCATCGAATCCAACTCCGGGACCGTATTGGCAGGAACTTCTCCCAGAGGTCTCACCATGGTTCCTGGAGGGACCTTAAGGACGAACTGCTCGGGCTTGGTGGCCGGATCGAAAACAATCGACTCAAAATAGGAAACCAGGCTGAGCTGATTGTTGAGGCCATAGATCTCCGTGCGCAACGGAATCCCCTTTTCCCGATCAATCCAGATCTTGCGTCGCGGTCGCTTCGGTTCAAATCGGGGCACGAAGCCGAGCACCAGGGAAGCACGGCCGCTGATCAGGGGACCCTCCTCGGGAGGGTCCACGGTGTAATTTTTCAGGGTTAAGTCCACCATGCGCTGGGCTGACTCCTTCTTCCCCTCGGACTTGAAGATCGGGCGACGAACGACCAGGTGCCTATGGGGAAAATATTGCCAGAGATACTTCCCGTCGCTAACGAAGAGTTCAGCTCCCCGCACCGAGGCGCCCTCTCGAAAGCGACGGGACTCAAAGTTAGGCGGAGCATGGGTGATGACAAAGCGATACACCTTAGGGTTGTAGGACGAAAGGTTCAAAATCGTCTTATCCCCACGGTAGGAAGTTTGCAAATCCGCTGTGCCCATCTTGAAAAGGAGCAGAGAGACCGGATCCTCGCTTTGGGCTTCCACGGAGACGGCAGAAAAGAACAGCAGGAGAGCCGGGAGAAAGACCGCTTTCAAAATCCGATGCTGACGAAGCCTCCGTTTCACCGTTTACTCCTGAGATGACACTTGGGCCAGTAGGCCCGCGCTCGTGGACATGGGGTTTTGGGAAGCTGCCAGGATGTGCTCGTCCAGATCGTCCGGGATGCTACTCTCCACGGAATTGAGAAGCTGGGCCTCCTGAGTCTTTATTTGGTCAACCGGGAGCAGCCGTGGCGGCTCCCCTTTACCCAGAAACCAGAAGAGAAACAGAAGGACTGCCGCGGCAGCCAGAGAAGCATAGGATGCATAGGATCGCAGGCTGCGCCGGAAAGAACGAGGCGCCGTTCTGATCTCCGTGGGAGCGGCAATGCCCGCCAGAATCTTCCGGGAAAATCCCGGTCGCGGGACCATGGGTTCCAGGCTCAGGATCTCTTCCCGGAACATCTCCTGCAAAGTCTTGAGTGACTCGATGCGCCGCGCGCAGGGGGGACACCCCTTGAGGTGCTCATGGAGACGCACCAGTTCGGTGGCGCTGATCTCATCGTCGACAAAGGCGGTCAGGAGTTCGGAGTACTGTCGGCAGTCCATGCTTTTTAACCTCGGCCTTCTCAAGCCAATGACTTTAATCTACCCTGGAGAACGTCTCGAGCCCGCGACAGGCGGGATCGTACGGTCCCCACGGGACAATCGAGAACGGCAGCGATCTCTTCGTAAGAAAGCCCCTGCACATCCCTGAGAATCAAAACGGATCGGTGTTCAGGGGATAACGAGGAGATCTGCGCTGAGATCTCCCGGCGGATCTGCCTCAACTCCAGGCTCCGCTCAGGTTCCCGGTTCTGCTCCATCGGAAACTCGACGCGATCATCGTCGATCTGAGGCCCATTCATCTCGAGAACAGAGTGTCGCCGGGTCACCTTGGCAAAATTAATTGCGGTGTTCACCGTAATCCGGTAGAGCCATGTGGCAAACGATGACCTTCCTTCAAATTGCCCAAGGGCACGGTAGCACTTGAGAAAGACCTCCTGGGCGATGTCCTCGACTATGTCCCCGCGGCCGGTGAGCCGGTAAGCGAGATTAAAGACCTGCTGCTGGTACTTGAGCGCCAGGGTTTCAAATGCTGAAACATCCCCCTCCACACAGCGCTGAACCAGAGCCAAATCCGCTTCCCTTTCGCCCCCACCTTTTTTCGACTCCACCTCGTCGCCTTTACTTACCCTGTTAGACCTTCAGGGGTAGCGAAAGTTCCCGCTAGAAATCCTTCCGGAAGTCGCTCTCACCAATTCCCGGGTCCGGGGCTTTTTTGACCACGCGCAGCTTGGCAATCCGGAATCCATCCAGGGATTCGACCAGGAACTGGTAACCGTCCACCTCAATGCGATCTCCCACCTGAGGCCTGCGACCCAGTTGGCTCAGGACATACCCCCCGATCGTATCGTTATCCGGGTCGACGATGTGAAAACCAAAACGGTCGTTAATGTCCTGGATCAGCAGAAGCCCGCTCAAGCGCACGGTCCCATCGGGAAAGCGCTCGATTTCCGTCTCATCTTCCACAAATTCGTCCTGGACTTCTCCAAAGATCTTCTCCAACAAATCTCCCAGCGTGACCAGGCCCGAAGTGCCGCCATACTCGTCGATGACAATCGCGATGTGCTTTTTATGGGCCTTCATGCGGGCCAGAACATCATCGACCCTCATGCTTTCCGGAACAAACAGGGGCTCTTTGAAAATCTCGCGAATGTTGAAGGGTTTGGTATCCGACATGAGAAGCGCGCGCAGAAGATCTTTTAGATGGATGATCCCGACCATACGATCGGGAGTCTGATCATAAATCGGGTAACGGGAATACCCCTTTTCGCCGGCAATTCGAACCAGTTCTTCCGGATCAATGTCAAGCGAGAACGAGATCATTTCGGTGCGAGGCACCATGACCTGCCCTGCACTGAGATCCGAGAACGCGAAAACCCGGTGAATCATCTCCTGTTCGTCCTTTTCCAGTACCCCCGCCTCCGTGCTGGCTGTCACCAGCATCTTGAGCTCTTCCTCCGAATGCACCAGGCGATGGCGAGGAGGGGCCTTGAGACCCAGGGCCTTGACAGCGAGATTCCCGGCTCCATTGAGAAACCAAATGAATGGACGGAAAAGAGTAAGGAAGGCTTCCGTGGGTTTAACCACAAAAAGGGCTGTCTTTTCGGCATTCTGCAGAGCGATCGTCTTGGGAGCTAATTCCCCCAGAATGATGTGGAGCGCGGTGATCAATGCAAAGGCAATCCCAACCGCAATGGAATGAGCCCCGATCCGGGAAAGAGGAACGGGGAGAAAGGAGAGCCACGGCACCAGAAGCCGGGCCAACGCAGGCTCGCCGATCCAGCCCAGTCCCAGACTCGACATCGTAATTCCGAGCTGGGTAGCCGCAATAAAGCTGTCCGGATTGTTCGTGGCCTTGCGGACCGTCTTCGCTAAAAGGTTCCCTTCGGCAACCAGCTGATCAATCCGTGTGCGGCGCACGGTGACCAGGGAAAACTCAGCCGCCACAAAGAAACCGTTTATGCCCACCAGGGCAAAAACAGCGAGCAGTTTAAGAAAGACAACTACGGCACCCTCCGTATCCATTTTCTGCCAATACCTCCTTGAAATTGGATCTTCCTTCCCCTCGGGGGTCCCGGCAGATCCAGAAAGGCCGAGTCAGACCGCTGCAGCTTTTATTCTAGCATGAACCGGGGCATCCTAGGGTTCCACAGTGCCCATTTTTTAGGCAGATAACTCTTGCTTCTGAATTTACACTCCTGTAGAATCAATTGTTGTTTTGTTCCATCTTTTCAATGGGATAAATAAGCGGTATGAGGAAGAACGCCCCAGGATTCCCGAGGGAAGGCGAAAGGAAAACCGGGGAGGACTACTTCGAAAGTGTGCTTGCCAGCCTTTCCGATGGAGTCTTGACGGTCGATGAAAGCCTGTATATCACCACGGTCAATCAAGCCATGGAGGAGCTCAGCCTTCTGCCGGCTGCCAAGCTGTTGGGAGAACCATTCGGTGTTGCCTTTCCCGACCAGAGCAAGATCGAAAATCTCCTGAGGCAATCGTTCACAAGGGGGCAGACTTTTTTTTTGGCCGACCATCCTTTGAAGACCTCCCAGGGACGCCTCGTACCCACCGGAGTGACGATTTCACCTTTAACCAACCGGGAGGGGAACACGCTGGGGGCTGTAATGGACGTGCGCGACATGAGCCGTCTCAAGGAGCTTGAAGAAAGCGAGCGGATTGCCGATCACCTGGACGTCGTTGCGACCATGACGGCGGGTATGGCTCACGAGATTAAAAACCCCCTGGGCGGAATCAAGGGCGCCGCCCAGTTGCTACTGGAGGAACTCACTTCCTCGGATCTCACGGAGTATCCTCGCATCATCATCCGGGAAGTGGAACGGGTCAACGCAATCCTGGAGGTGTTACTGGGGTTAAGTACTCCCCGGGCTCCCCGGCAGGAGCCCGTGAACATCCACCGAATCTTGGAATCGATCCTCCTCTTGGAGCGTGAGACTCCCGAAGGCAAGAAAATCGCCTTCCACGTTCAGTATGACCCCAGCCTGCCGGATGTGATCGGGGACGAGGAACAAATCACCCAACTCATCCTGAACCTGGTTCGGAATGGGGTGGAAGCCATGCTGGAAGGAGGAACCTTGGTCCTGAGTACACGCACGGCAGCAGACTTGCCCCTGGCCC
>DATEAK010000316.1:0-11725 GCA_035288405.1 bacterium
GATCACGTAAGAGCGGGAGAGCCTTTCCAGAACCACGCCCATTTCCTGAGTAATGGAATGCAGCCGTGTTCGCAGTATTTCAACCGTGACCGGATCAAACACCTGCGCCGTCGTAGCAAGCCCGCCGGATATCACAGCCGCTCCCCCACTTCCACGATGTAGTTGAAGTACCGGTCCAGCATGGCCTCCTGACCCGGCTGAATCACGATCGTTGTAAAGGACTCCTCGATCACGCACGGCCCCACAAACACGTTCCCGGGCCGGATTCGCATGCCGTCATAGACGGGAGTGTCCACGTACTTGCCGTATTGGCTGAAGTAGACCGGTCGCCTGTTCTTCAGAGCTCCTGAAGGGTCCTCTCCTTCAAAGGCAGCCTCCTCAATTTGAGGCTGTGGGATCTTCCCAATCACGTCGACCCGCAGGTTCAGTATTTCCACCGGGTTATTCACATCGCGGTAGGCGTAAAGCTGTTCGTGCAGGTCGTGGAAGTCCTTCACCGTCGCCCGCACATTCTGCCGGGAAACACGGGCGGTGAGACCTCGGATCGGTACGGAGACCTCGTGGACTTCTCCGCAGTACCTCATCTCGACATAGCGATGGATCTCCACATTCTGATTTGAAGTTTTTGGTAATTTCTCCATCCCCGCCCGTATCAATTCAGCCAGGGCCCTGTTCATCTCTTCAAGATCCAAATCATCCACAGAGCTGATGAAGCTTCTCGTCTCCGTGATCTTGGCGTCAGCAATGAGGTCGCCCAAAGCGCACAGGACGGATGCGGCCTTGGGAATGATCAGAGTCGGGATCCCCAGGTCCGTCGCCTGGATGGCCGCATGAACTCCCCCCGCACCCCCGAAAGCCATCAGCGCAAAATCCCTCGGGTCATATCCGCGCTGGACGGAAACCACTCGAATTCCATTGGACATGCTGTTGTTGACGACCCGGTAGATGGCGTGGGCCGCCTCTTCGAGGGTCATGTTGAGGGGACGACCGATTCGCTTCATCAGGGCCTCGGCGGCACGCTCTCGATCCAGCTTGATTTCACCTCCGGCGAAATACTCGGGGTTCAGATAACCGAGGATGAGATCCGCGTCCGTGACCGTGGGCTCCACTCCTCCAAACCCGTAACAAGCCGGTCCCGGATTGGCCCCCGCGCTCTGAGGACCGACCCTTAAGGCTCCTCCCTGGTCAATCCAGGCGATGCTGCCACCGCCTGCGCCGATGGAATGAATATCGATCATCGGCGCTGCAATCCGGTAGCGGCTTACCCAGGAATCCGTTGTGATTGTCGGTCGGCCGCTCTTGATGAGGCAGACATCGTAGCTGGTGCCTCCCATATCGACCGTGATTAAATCTTTGTAGCCGATCAGATCGCCGATGAAGGAAGCAGCTGCAATCCCGGCAGCGGGTCCTGAAAACAAGGCATACACACCTCGCTCGCCGCACTGTTCGGCCGTGGCCACCCCACCGTTGGATTGCATGATCAGAAGATCTTCCCGGTACCCGGAACTCTGGACCCGCTCCCGCAATTGCCGCAGATAACGAGCGAGGCCGGGCCCCACGTAGGCGTTCACAGCGGTCGTGCTCACCCGCTCGAAATCTCGAACTCGTGGAAGCACCCGCGACGATAGCGAAACGTACGCTCCCGGACACTCCTCGTGAATAATCGCGCCCACGCGCTCTTCATGGGCCGGATTCAGAAAGGAGAACAGGAAGCAAACCGCGAAAGTGTCAACACCCAAGGCTCTGAGTTGCCCCACGACTCGTCTAGCCTCTTCTTCATCCAGAGGTGTGATAACTTCTCCCCGGTAATCGCATCTTTCGGTCACTCCCAGTCTTTGCCGTCGGGGCACGATGGGATAGGGAGGCTCCAGCATCACGTCAAACATGCTCTCCTTGATTCCTCGCCGGATTTCAATCTCATCCCGGAATCCCTTCGTCGTGATCAGGCCCACCTTCGCCCCGTTGAACTGCAGCATGATGTTCGTGGCGGTCGTGGTCCCGTGAACGATCAGATCGGTATGCTTCAAGAAGTCGTCGAGAGATTCGCCGAAATGGCCGCCCGCCTTGGCGATGCCGCGAATCACGCCGTCCGCTTCGTTCCCGGGAGTGGAAAGCGTCTTGGTAAAATAGATTTTGCCGGCGGGATCCGCCACGGCAAGATCCGTGAACGTTCCTCCGACATCGATCCCTATTTTGAAACCCATTCTTTAATCTCCAAGTATGAAGTTAGGACAATGAAATCCTGCATGAAACGGCGGCCTGAAGAAAAGCACAACGATACCGGATCAGAAATGTCCCCGGGTGATCTCATGACCAGAAAATACGGCCTCCCATTGGCGCGGTAATCGCTTGTAGTTAATAACCGATCCCTATACCTGTGTCAACTGTGAATCGCCCTCCATTGCTCACCCACTCAGAGCTTTCCCGAAAATTGCTTGACCGGCCGGCGCCGGCGGCCTAAAATGCCGGCGAATTCCAACTTTTCTCCAGTGAACTGCGATTCACGCGCAAGGTAGGTTGAGCATGGTTTTATTCCTATCGGAAGAGGACGTGCAGTCCCTGGCGGGTTATTCCGCCATGGGGGAAGCGATCGATGCTTTGCAGGCCGTACTGCGCGAACAGGGCCTGGGCAACGCCGCCTCCCATCGCAGAGTGCACGTGGACTACCCTCCAGAGAAAGGGTATTTCGAGGGGCGGTTTCTCCGCATTCTTCCCTCCATCCTTCCTGCCAGCGGAGCCGCCGGGTTTCGCGTCTACACCGGCTGGCACGATCAGCCCAGCTTCCAGGGCTATAGAAAGAGGTTATTCCGCCAGGGAAAACCGGAATTGCTTCTGCTCTACAATTTCGCGAACATGGACCTGATGGCGATTATTTCCGATTATTGGCTCCATGTGGTACGAACGGCAGCCCCCACCGGAATTGCCACACGGTATCTTGCCCCCGAGAACGTGGAAACGCTGGCCCTGTTCGGCAGCGGTCGCCATGCCCGGGGGCAAGTGGCCGCGGTCTGCGCGGTTCGGCCCATAAGGCGGGTAAGAGTGTACAGTCCAACCAGAGAACACCGGGTGGCTTTTTGCCGGGAGATAGAGCCCATCCTGGGGGTGGAGATGATTCCGGCGGACTCCCCGCAGGAAGCCGTCAAGGGGGCCCAAGTGATCGTCACGGTCACCAACCACGGCGAGCCGGTTTTCTCCGGTTCCTGGCTTGAACCGGCCGTCCACATCAATTCCATCGGCAGAGGCGAGCTGGATACGGACACGCTGGCCAAAGCAAGTCGCATCGTCGCCGAGCTTAGAGAACAAATCCTGCACGACAATCCGCCCTGGGAACCGGCTGCCACGATGGTGGCCACAGGATCTCTCAATCCGGACAGGATTGACAGCCTCGCTGAAATCGTGGCAGGAGCAAAGCCCGGCCGCCAAGATCCCGGTGAACTGACCCTGTTCATCTCGGCGGGCTCCGGAATCTGGGACGTTGCGCTGGGGACATGGGTCCTCAACCGGGCCAAGGAAAAGGGCCTGGGAAAGGAGATATTTTAAGGAGAAAGCTTTTGTGGTATATAACCAGTATTATTCACTGATAGCCAAGTTGCGTGCAACTGGCATCCTTCGTGACCCCAAGGAGAGGAGGTTCTCCATGAGAACAACTGTTAACAACAGCTTGGCAGGCATGAACCGTCGGGAATTTTTGGGCGGAACTGCCGGCGCGCTCCTGCTGGGACTGGGAGGGTCTCTGCTCGCTCCGGCAAGAGCCTTCGCCCAGAAAAAGTACATCGTCGGTATCGTCAACACCGGAACCTCGGCGATTCCGTCGGCGATCATCCGGGAAATGCATCTGGACGCCAAATACGGGGTGAACCTTGAGTTCAAGAATTTTGACGACCTCAATGCCCAGCACACGCAGTTCTTGCTGGGAAAGACCGACATGACCGGGGCCTTCGCCCTCATTTCAGGGGCTCTCGGTCGCCTGGAGGGACGGCCTGTCCAGTACGTGAGCCCGAACAACCAGAATCACACTTGCCTGATTACCCGCACCGACGCGCCGTACAAGCGTATGGAAGACCTGTTCGGCAAGAACGTGGGCTGGTTTGATCTGCCTTCCGAGGCAAGCGCCGGGCTGCTGATGATCGCCCAGGCCAAGGGAATCGACGCCCAGAAACAATTCCGCCTGCGCAAGGTGACACCTCCCTTATCCGCTGCCCTCGTCGAAAAAGGAGATCTGGACGCCGGTCTTGCCATTGAGGCCAGCCTGTCAAAACTTCTGGCGACGGGCAAGTACAAGATCATTGGGAAACCCTTTTTCAGAGAATGGAAGGAGATCACGGGCTACACCCTGTTCCCGGTTGGCGGTCTTGGCGCCCGGGAAGACACGATTCGCAATGACCGCGCGGCCATAGTTGCCTTCATCAAAGCCCGGAACGAAGCCCTCGAGTTATTCACCAAGGACATCAAGGGGTATCTCCAGAAGGATTGGATAAAGAAAGCCCTGGGGCTTAACACGGAAAAAGAGATCGAGATTGCGTCCGAGCGCATCAAGGATACCTTCCTATGGAACTGGGGACCCAATGGCGAAAAAGAGGCTGAGTTTTATTTGCAGCAGGCCGTCAAGGTAGGCATCCTCAAGCGGTATCCCGACGGTTTCCTGAACCCGATCTCGGCCTGAGATTCGTGCGGCAATGAAACCAACGCTGACCGAGGCCATTCCTGCTTCGGTTCCTGACCGGAGAAGATCCGGGAGGTTCAAGAACCTCCACCTCTACGCCCTCTCGGTAATGGTTCTTCTGGGACTATGGGCCGCGATTGCCCCGTTTTTCCCTGACTTCATCCTGCCCGGTCCAGTCGCTGTGGGCCGGGCTTCATGGAAAATCATCCGCAGCGGCGAATTTTTCATCGATATGTATTACACGATCGCGCGGGTCGTGGGGGGCTTCCTCGGCTCCCTGCTCGTGGGCATAATCATCGGCGTCGGTATGGGAATCAATCGGCAGATCGAGACCTTCTGGAAGATGGAGATTCTCATCGGCCTGACGATCCCCGGCCTCATGTGGGCCGTGATCTCGGTTCTCTGGTTCGGCCTCACGGACTTCGCGGCCATCTTTTCCATTATCATCGTCACTTCCCCGATGATTACACTGAACATATGGGAAGGGACCAAGGCCCTGGATACCAAGCTCGTGCAGATGGCGCGCACTTTAAACACACCTCGGAGAATCATCGTCCGTGAGATCGTTATCCCGCAGCTTATCCCGTACCTCCTGTCCGGAACACGCCTGGGGCTCTCCCTGGCCTGGAAAGTGGTCGTCATCTCGGAAATGGTGGGCCTCGATACGGGAATCGGCCACCAGATCAGCCACTGGTTCGGCCTTTTCTCCATGACCAACGTCATGGCCTGGACTCTCTCGTTTACCCTGATCATGCTTTTGCTGGAATTCGGCGTGATTTATCCCATTGAACGGCGGATCACCCGCTGGCGCCCCGAAACCAAAGAAGCCTTCGTCACGGCGCAGGCGTAAGGTCCACAGATGGCAACCATTCACATCCGCGACCTGTCCCACACTTTTGGAACCCAAAACGGCCAGGGGCTGACGGTTCTAAAGAACGTAAACCTCACGGTCAAAGATCGCCAATTTGCCTGTCTTCTGGGCCCCTCGGGGTGCGGGAAATCAACTCTGCTCAACATGATCGCCAGACTCCTCTCGCCGAGCGCAGGAAGCATCGAATTCGAGGGACAAGATCCCGAATCGGTGAACATCGGTTATATCTTTCAGGAACCCCGGCTGCTGAACTGGCGGACCGTGGCCGACAATATCGAGTTCGCCCTCCGGGTCAAAAGAGTGCCCCGGCAGAACCGGCCTGCAATCGTCGAGCGGTATCTCAAGATGGTCGGTCTGGACAATTTCAAGCACGCCTATCCGCTGACCCTGTCCGGAGGAATGCAGTCACGGGTCGGGATCGCACGGGCCTTTGCCATCCATCCGGACGTCCTGCTCATGGACGAGCCTTTCAGCAATCTGGATGAGCTGACCGCCCGGCAACTGCGCCGCGATCTCCTCGATCTCTGGGAAAAGGAGCGCCTGACGGTTCTCTTCATCACCCACAACGCCCTGGAAGCGGTCTACATGGGGGACGTAGTGCACGTGATGAGCAACCGCCCGGCCGAGATTTTCACTTCCCGGGAGATCCCCCTGCCCCGCCCCCGGGATTACCGGAACCCGGAAATCTTCCGCATCCAGCAGGAGATCGTCGACCAGCTCTTGAATCGGGTGGGTGACCTCGAATAGCAAAGAATTCCCTTCGTTATAGCTCCAGGCAGCTTCACGCTCCCGGGATTCCGGGCTCCGTCATGCGCCGGGGATCGAGGACTGCATTGAGCTCTTCTTCGGGGAGCACTTGTTTCTCCCGAGCCACCTCACGGACCGTGCGGCCGCTGGTGTAAGCTTCCTTGGCAATGGCCGCCGCGGCGTCGTATCCGATGCGCGGCGCCAGCGCCGTGCACATGGCCAGACTCTTTTCCACCATCTCCTCGCAGCGCTTTCGATTTGCCTCCAGCCCCCGGATGCACAGCAAGGCGAACGTCCGGGTACCGCGCGTCAGCAGTTCAATGGATTGGAGCAGGTTGTGGGCCATCATCGGCATGTAGACGTTCAGCTCAAAATTGCCGCCCTGACCCCCGATCGTGATGGCCGCGTCGTTGCCGATCACCTGTGCAGCCACCATCGTGAGCATTTCGGGCATGACGGGATTCACCTTGCCGGGCATGATGGAACTGCCGGGCTGCAGATCCGGAATCACAATTTCCCCGATTCCGCAGCGCGGACCCGAGCCCAGCCAGCGGATATCGTTGGCGATCTTCATGAGACTGCAGGCCACGCACTTCAGCGCCCCGCTGGCTTCCACCACGGAATCCCGCGCCCCCAGAGCCTCAAACAAGTTAGCGGCTTGCCGGAAGACGATTCCCGTGTCCTCGGAAATCCGGGCAATCACCGCTTCGGAATAGCCGAACTCGGTGTTCAGTCCCGTGCCCACCGCCGTGCCTCCGAGAGCCAATTCCCGAAGCCCCTCGCGGCAGGCATGGATGCGGCGAATTCCTTCCCGAAGCATCGCCGCATACCCTCCGAACTCCTGGCCCAGACGCACCGGCACCGCGTCTTGAAGATGAGTGCGTCCGATTTTTACGATATCGTCGAAAGCCAGGGCTTTTTCCGCCAGGGCATCCCTCATAGCCGCCAGTGCCGGCAGCAGGTCACGCTCGATGGCCTCGAGCGCAGCGATGTGAATGGTCGTTGGAATGATATCGTTGGACGACTGACCCATGTTCACGTGATCGTTGGGATGCACCGGCTTTTTAGAGCCCATCTCCCCGCCGAGAAGCTCGATCGCCCGATTCGCAATCACCTCATTGGCGTTCATATTGGTCGATGTGCCCGATCCCGTCTGGAAAATATCCACCACGAACTGGTCGTCGAATTTCCCATCGGCCACCTCACCGGCGGCCTGGAGGATCGCCCCGGCGATGGTCCGGTCCAGACGCCCGCTCTCCAGATTGATTTGCGCGCAGGCCCGCTTGAGCAGCCCCAGAGCACGAATAAAGCGGCGCGGGAAGCGCACTCCGCTGATCGGGAAATTCTCCACGGCCCGTTGGGTTTGCGCGCCGTAATAGGCATTGGCCGGAACGTTGACCGGTCCCAGCGAATCCGTTTCGATCCGTACCTCGCCCATGACACCCCTCCTCTAAGCAGCGGCGGGCTTCCGAAGGGCTAGCTCTTGATCCCCCGCTTTTCTCTCAGGATGGATGCAAGCCCCTTTCCGATCTCCCGGGCCGCCTGGCCCATAGCCTCCACCAGGGCTTCATTTCCCACCCGATTCAGCCACTGCCCGGCCTCGGTGGAGTAAAACCGGGTTCCCGCCTCCAATTCCGTCTCGGAAAGCGAGCGGTACGTGTAGGCAATCGAGACACGCGCGAGTTCCTGATAGCGTCCTTGTAACTGCTTCCGCATAGCTTCCACGCCGGCCCGCATCTGTTCTTCGCTGATCTTTCTTGCAGCAGGAAGCTCGACCTCGATTCCCTTCAACATTTCAGTGGTCGTAATCACGACCGTGTTCACGAGAACATCCCCCGCCTTGAGCTGGTTGGCCAGCCGGTCGATGGTCGCCCGCCGTCCTTCCGGCAATTGGCGGAAGTCCGTATTGAAGCTCCTCATCTGTTCGGTCGAATCCTGGGTGGCCGCTTCGACTTCCAATGCAGTCATCTTCCGGCCGACAGGGGACTTCAGCCAGTTCATCGCTCCGCTCAGGTGGGTTGGATTGTATTGCTTCTCAAAAGCCTGGATAATCTCCGGATACACTTTGTCGGTCGAATAGGCCCCTGCAATCAGCCCGGTAACGCGTGTGCGGTCTGCCTCGCTGAGGCGTCCCTGATAGCGCTCGGCAACCGAGGCGATGATCTCTCCCAGCTCTCCGATCTGTGACTTCAAGCCGGCCAGTTCGAGCATCTCCACGACAACGGCGTGCCTCTTTTCTGCAGTTTCTTGTGCACGAACGCCCGGGACGCCAAATGCAACCGTCACGAGAAGCACCAGCAACCATGAACCGCAGCGGACCCGATTGCTCTTCATTTTTCCATCCTCCCGGGATCTGGGGAAACCCGGCTATTTCGGAACCCCTCTTTTACTCATGGCCGTCAATATCCAGCGCTGTTTCCACAAAACCGTCTTGGACGGGATAAGCACATTCCTTCGCAAAGGATTGGGAAGAACAGCCGCCATGAGGGCCCCCTGCTCCGGGCTCAAATCGGCACAGCTCACGCCAAAATAAGATCCAGCAGCAGCCTCGCAACCGAAAATTCCCTCCCCCCATTCCACCGAATTCAGGTACAGCTCAAGAATCCTCGATTTGGAAAGTTCCGCCTCCATGGCACGCGCAATGACGATCTCCCTCGCCTTCCGCAATGGACTCCTCGATGTAGAGAGATAGAGGTTGCGGGCGAGTTGCATTGTGATCGTGGAACCGCCGCGCGCCACCTTCATTTCCTCCAGGTCTTTCTGAAGCGAGGCACGAAGCTCCTCGAAGTCAATTCCCGCGTGTCCGTAGAAGGCCGCATCTTCGGAAACAATCACGGCCCACCGCAGGTTCTTGGAGATCTGGGACAAGGGAACCATTTGATGCTGAATCCGGTAGGGTTCTCCTCGCTGTTCATGTTCACGCATCCGCTGCAGCATGATGGCGGTCCGTTTGGGGGTCTTCGTTTTGAGGGAGGAGACATTTGGAATGAGGGCGAGCTGTGCAACGGCCACCCCCCCCAGCGCCGCCGCGATCAATACCGCCAGCGCAAACACCCGCTTCAGGGACTTCCTTTTTTTTCCGGAAGCTCTTGACGGGGCCTGTCCCCCTCCCTTTTTCCCCTTGGCCTTTTTCCCGATCCTCATCGATTGAATATACCATACTCTCGGTCTCTTATCCTTCCCACCCCCAGAAGAGATTTAAACAATGTAGCCTTTCGTTTCCTTCAGCCCCCTCTTGTCGCCAACTTTACCTTGACTCCTGACTAAACTTGGGAAAGAATCCTGTTTATTATTCCACAAAGCCGTATGAGTTTTGCCTCTCCGCTCCCGGAGGTTCATGCGATGAGCAGTTCCCTGGACAAGAAAACAGTGATCGACACCGTTCTCCGGAAACTCATCGCCGAATATGCACCGGAAAAGGTGATCTTATTCGGATCTCATGCACACGGTGATCCGGGCCCAGACAGCGACATCGACTTGCTGATTATCAAGAATACTTCGGAACGCTTCATCGATCGATGGGTAGCCGTGCAGCGTATTCTGACAGGAACTCATCGCTCTATCCCCGTAGAGACTCTCGTGATAACCCCTCAGGAGATACAAAGAAGGTTAGCGATCGGCGACCAGTTTATCGCAGAGATCCTGCAGAAAGGGCAGGTTCTCTATGCCGCATGAGGAATCGCTTTATCCCGCCGATTGGCTGAGACTTGCCGAAAGAGATCTGGGAAGAGTGGGACGCCTTCTCGCCGAGCATGATCCAGAGCTGGCAGGATTCTGCCTCCAACAGGCAATGGAGAAGTTTCTCAAGGCATTTCTCCTTTGTTGCGGATGGCAACTTCGACGGATTCACGCCCTGGATACCCTGCTTGATGATGCGATAACCTACGACCCATCGGTAGAGAAGTACCGCAGCGTTTGTCAAAAGATCACGGGCTTCTACTTTGTAGAGCGATATCCCCTTGTCGTAGAGGCAGGCCTGACGGAGGAGGATATCCGGAGTTCTCTGGAGCAAGTCAAGGGGCTCATCCGAGAGATTCGCGGAAAAGTCAGTGGGCAGTGATTCGAGAGGCCCGACCTGTTGAGAATCTACCAGATAAGCCAACTCGTGAAAGTTCTCTTAAGCTCATGAGCGCGCGTGAAGCCATACTCCGGACACTTACTCGCGGCCCGCTCTGCAATGATTGCCTCTCGGAGGCATCCGGCGTTCGTCCGCGTCAGCAGGTCAACCACAGGCCAGGCACTGGTTTGCAGAAGCGCTCTTCGATCTAATCCTCTATCGGGGACAAGACTCCGCCGTAAATCTGGGAATCGGCTTGCCTTGTACACGTAAGACCTACGAAAACTTGGCGAAGAAGGTGGATTGGCTCAAACAGAGTACGCCATTTCGCTTCTACTGGGTCAAAGAGGATGGTACGGTATCCGTCCAATA
Source organism: bacterium (assembly GCA_035288405.1). Taxonomy (GTDB): domain Bacteria; phylum JACPSX01; class JACPSX01; order JACPSX01; family JACPSX01; genus JACPSX01. The sequence goes on from DATEAK010000316.1 coordinate 10,711, forward strand.
GAAAGCAGTTCACCCTCCTTTGCCTCCACGATTCGCCTCATCCTTCGCCAGTGGCCCGCAGCCGGCGGGTAGCGTCCTCGTCGATCCGGTTACTTTTCAGATCAATCACAACACCGTAATCCTCTCGGGCCTTTTCAACGGACACCACGCCGTCCAGAACATCCCCCAGTACCCTGTGCGGATCTCTTTTCAATGGATCTCCCACTCCGCCCCCTCCGGGCCGCAGGATTCGAAAGCGGTCCCCGGCTTTCAGACGCATCGTGCCAATGGTGGGCATCTTCCTCTCTTCCGGCGTCCCCGGGTTCACGATGCACTCGGAGAGAACTCCTGCTTTACCGCCGAAGACTCCCTGCGCGGAAAAACGGTGGCAGGAACCCCGATAGGTCAGGCGTGTATCCTTGAGAACCGTGTACTCGCGGATGAACCCCACTCCTCCACGATGTTCGCCCGCTCCCGCGGAATCCCGGTAGAGGCAGAAACGCTCGATCCGGCTCGGAAACTCGCTCTCAATGATCTCGATCGGGGTGATCTCCACATTACTCCCGTACCATACGATCCCCGAGGCGCCGTCCGCCTCGCCGTTGGCGCCGAAGGCCCCGGCGATGATCTCGTAGTGCGGGGGCTCTCGCTTCCCCTCTTTCTGTTCCCCTCCGACCGTGATGGCGATCATGCCCGCGCAGTCCGCCACGGCTCTCTCCGGGCAAAAGGCTGAAACGGCCCTCAGAATCACGTTCAGCAGCGAGCACAGGGTGCCGGAATAGTGATTGCACGGGGCCGGTCGAATGGGCTGGACGACAGTGCCGGGCTTCAGTTTAAATTCACAAAGCCGCACCAGGCCGCTGTTAAACGGCAAAGAGCTGTCCATCATCCCCACCAGGGCCACGGAGCAGATCCCCCGCACAAGATGCGGCTGCACGTTGATGGGTCCGGTGGTTTGAGGCCCGCAGCCCGTGAAATCAAACTCAATTCTCTCTCCGGTTTTGGTCACACGCACGTGCAGACGAACGGGATCCGA
>DATEAK010000317.1:0-7961 GCA_035288405.1 bacterium
CCAGGCGTCGCCCCCGAAGGGCCGACGAGGGAAGCACATCCTCAGAGGAAAATTGGGGGTAGGCAAGTGAACCGGCTCCGCGTCCCGCCGTCTGGAAAGAGCGCCTTTCTGAGGTTGACCTTAGTCTCCTCAAAGCAACCGGATATGAAGCTCACGGAGCTGTCGTTCATCCACCTCGGAGGGGGCATCGGAAAGCAGACAGATCGCTTTCTGGGTCTTGGGAAACGCGATCACGTCGCGAATCGATTTGGCTCCCACCAGAATCGCAACCAACCTGTCCAGGCCAAAAGCAATGCCTCCATGAGGAGGAGTGCCGAATTCAAGGGCCTCCAAGAGAAATCCAAATTTCGACTGGGCCTCTTCCATCGTGAGCCCCAGCGCCGAGAACATGAGCTTTTGCACCTCCCGTTGGTGAATCCGGATGCTCCCGCCTCCGATCTCTTGACCGTTGAGCACCAGGTCGTAAGCTTGGGCTCGGATCTTGCCGGGGTCGGATGGGAACAAGGAAATATCCTCAGGCACGGGAGCCGTAAATGGGTGGTGCATGGCGACATGTCGACCCGACTCTTCATCGTACTCGAGCAGTGGAAAATCGGTGATCCAGGCGAGCGCTGTCTTCTCTCCATCCATCAATCCCAGGCGTTGGGCTCCCTCGAGTCGGAGACGGCCAAGCACATTCGCAACGACGCGCTTCTGGTCCGCTACCAAAAGGACAAGATCGGAGGATTTCACTTTCATCCGCACTCGCAGTGCTTCCATCTCTGTAGAGCTGAGGTGTTTCCCCATGGAGGATTGGATCCCGTTCTCTCCCACCTTGATCCAGACAAGTCCTGCAGCCCCCCAGCTCTTCGCTTGCTCCCCCATCAGGTCTAATTCTCGGCGAGACAGGGCCCCCAACCCGGGGAGAGCGAGGGCCCGGACTTCCCCCTCCGTTTCCAAGGAAGCGCGGAAGGGAGCAAAAGAAGAAGCCGCAAAAATATCGGACGCTTCCACGAGCTCGAGCGAAAAACGCAAATCAGGTTTATCGCTCCCGTAGGAAGCCATCGCCTCGGCGTAGCGCAAGCGTGGGAAAGGGCGCTCCAGTTCTATACCTTTGACATCCTTAAAAATCGCCGAGATCATACCCTCCATAATCTCGAAGAGAAGGTCCCGGATCGGAAAGGACATCTCAATGTCGATCTGGGTAAATTCCGGTTGCCGGTCGGCTCTTAGATCCTCATCCCGAAAGCACTTTACGATCTGGTAGTAGCGATCAAAGCCCGACACCATGAGGAGTTGTTTAAAGATCTGAGGGGATTGGGGCAAAGCGTAAAATTTGCCGGGATTCACCCGGCTGGGAACCAGGTAATCACGGGCCCCCTCCGGGGTACTTTTTGTCAAAAAGGGGGTCTCCACTTCGACAAATCCATGTTGATCCAGGTATTGGCGAACGACCCGGCTCACCTGATGGCGGACCAGGAGGTTTTTTTGTAATGCAGGCCTCCTCAGGTCCAGGTAGCGATACTTGAGGCGCAGGCTTTCCGACGCCTCGGTCGCCTCTTCCTCCAAAGAGAAGGGCAATGCTCTGGACTCATTGAGGATTTCCATCTGCGAAGCCCGCACCTCCACCTCTCCTGTCCCCAAGGCAGGATTTTGGCTGCCCTCGGGGCGCTCGGCCACCCGGCCCCGGACTGCAATCACAAACTCGCTACGCAACGGTCTGGCAATTCCATGAAGTTCCGGATCGGAAGACGAATCAAAGACTACCTGAGCCAAGCCCGTCCGGTCTCGCAGATCGATGAAAATCAGGCCCCCGTGATCGCGGCGGCGATGAACCCACCCCATCACGGTGACCTCGCGTCCTACTTGCTCACGGCGCAAATCGCCGCAGTAATGGCTGCGTATCCAATCCACCTTCGGCTCAACCTCCTCCGTGCCCGGCATCCCTCAACTCCTCCGCACTGTCATGATCGAGAACCTTTACCGAGTCCCAATGTCCGCACTGGGGGCATTTCCAGAATACGACCAGAGACCGATAGCTACATTGGCTGCAGCCGAAGTGCTTCTCCTGAGCGCTTAAAACTTCCAACATCCGGGCCACCTCTTCACTTGCCTCCCGGAACCTGCGGTCCTCCAGATAGGTCTGATGCAGGATTCTGTAGGCCTCTACCAGGGTGGGATGCCGGTTCAACACTTCCCGAAATTCTCTCACAGCTTCATCGTACATTTCCTTTTTCTGATAGAGGCGAGCCAGGGCCAGGCGGGTTCGATAATCTCCGGGGTGCCGGCGAAGATGATCCAGATATTTTTCCCCCATATGATCGTAGCGACCCAATTCGAAGTAAGCCTTCTCCATACGCTCGAAAGCCAAGAACATGAAACTCGGATCTGCTTCTTTGACATCTTCCCAGGCCTGGATCGCTTTCTCGTTCTTGCCCTGACGCTCCAGTGCATCCCCGAACAGAAGGCGAGCCTCCACACATTTCTTATCCAGTGCGATGGCGGTTTTGAAAGAGCGCAGGGCTTCCTTGAGTTTTCCCTCTCCCAGATAGACTTTCCCCTCTTCAATCTTCAAATGGGAGAGCACCTTGCCGTTGCCGTCTCCCCTCATCTTATACAACTTCTTCTGTATCTCGTAGGCGGTCTTCCAGTCACCGGTTTCCTGGTAGAGACCGAGCATGGACTGATACACTTCTCGGTTGCTGGGATCAAGGGATGAAGCGCGCTGCAGAATTGAGAGGGACCGTTCCCGGTATCCCAGCGTCTGGCAATCATTGGCCAACTCCAGGAGGGCTTTTACTTTTACCCCTAGGGGAATCTCCGGGCGCACCGTCAGGCCCTCGTGAATTCTCAAGGCCCTCTCCACTTCCCCCTTGGACCTATAAAGCTGCCCTAGGCGCACGTAAATATCGGTGTTCTCGGGGTTCAACCGGGCAACCAGAGAAAACTCCCGGATGGCCTGATCAATCTTCCCTTCGGAAACGTAGTCCAGCCCGCGGCGGTAGGCTTCGAGCTCCGCCTCCCGGATTGGCTGACTGCGGTTGACCGACCAGATCTTGGGGCTGCGAACTCTCCAGCCCCCCACAAGGATCCCCAGCAGCAAGGCGGCCAGCCCCACCAGTAACAACGTATTGAGGGTATAAAGGGGAATGTCGTTCACGGTTGGAATCTCGCTGGGACTTCCGTTGGGAATTCCTTGGTCGAAGGTTTTGTCCGACCTTCCCCAAGAACCTCTCCTTTTTCAGAAAACTCGGAAGTCAGAGGGAGGTTCCGCAGAGAATAAAGCTCTTCTTCCATGCGGCGCATCTTTCTTTCCAGGGAACGGATCGTGTACCGGAGTCGCAGCTGTTCCCCGACGGCGAACAGGAGGGAGACCAGTGCCCCCATGACCAGGGAGCCGAAGATGACAAGAAACAGAGGTATGGGGACGGATTCCAGACCGAAATAATAATGGAGAATCACATCTTCCCCATTTCTCACGGCGAAGCTTGCCACAATAGCCAGCACCAGAAGGAAAACCATAAATTTGACGATGGACAGCATAGGATTCTCCCGTGTCCGGTTCTTCTAGCTCATTTCAAGAAAAAAAGGAGCCAGAACTGCAAACGTGTTTTCAATCATCTGAGGGATCACCCGGGTCTCGGCCACGGAAGTCATGAAATTGGTGTCACCCAACCAGCGCGGCAGAATGTGGATATGAACGTGATCGGCGATCCCGGCCCCTGCAACCTCACCAATGTTGATCCCCACATTGAATCCCTGCGGACTGAATGCCTTTCGCAGCCGCTCTATGCTCTTGCCGGTAAGCTCCATCAGCTCAACCTTCTCCTGGCGTTCCAGCCGAGAAATACAATCCACGTGCGAGTAGGGCGCCACCATGAGATGGCCGTTGTTGTAGGGGTACGCATTCAACACGACGAAGGCCTTCTCTCCCCGGTACAACACACCGTTTTTCTGATCCTCCCTGGCAGCTGCGATTTTACAGAGAACGCAACCCTCAGATTTTTCTTCCACAATATACGCCATCCGCCACGGTGCCCACAACCTCTTCACAACCCACCCTCACCGCAGTACGACTACACGCCGGAAAGGATCCCGAGCAACTCCCGCTCCCGCTGGCGCATTTCCCGGCGCCGCCGCTCCGACCCTACATGATCGTACCCGAGAAGGTGAAGCACCCCGTGGATCAAAAGAACGTCGACCTCTTTCTCCACAGTATGCTTCCTGCTCCTGGCCTGCCGTCCGGCTGCATCCGCGCAAATGACCACATCCCCCAACAGGAAAGGGTTAATCCCGGAGTCCGGCCCTTCCTGCATGGGGAAGGACAGCACGTCCGTCGTGCGGTCCAGGCTTCGAAACCTTCGGTTCAACTCCCTCATGCTCTGATCATCGACGAACAAAACGCTCAGTTCCCTATCCGGACATGCCAAGGCGTCTAATAATCTCCCCAGCTTGATCCTTATCCTCCGCCGATCGATCTTCACTTTCTTTTGCCGGTTTTCGACCTGCAGTACCATTTCCGTTGTACCGTTCTTCCTCACCGGAAGTCCGCTCCTCCGTTTCCGGATAACTGAGGCGCTGGTGGAAGATTCCCGTCAGGATCCTCAGAAAGCTTTTCGTGATCAGATGAAGATCCCGAAGCGTAAGGTCACACTCATCCAGCTGGCCGTCAATGAAGCGGCTGTTCACAATCCTCTGGACAAGACCCTGAATCCGAGCAGGAGTCGGATCTACTAAGGCCCGGGAAGCCGCCTCGACCGGATCCGCCAGAAGCACAATGGCGGCCTCTTTGCTTTGGGGCTTCGGACCCGGGTAGCGGTAATCTTCCTCCTTCACCAGACCGTGCTCGGGATCCTCTTTCTCCTTGGCCTTGTTGTAAAAGTAGCTGATCAAGCTGGTCCCGTGGTGCTGCGGGATCATATCAATAATCTTCTGAGGCAACTTGCTGTGGCGCGCCATTTCGATCCCCTCTTTGACGTGGGAGATCAAAACGAGGCTGCTCATGCTCGGAGAGAGTTTGTCGTGCTTGTTCTTGACCCCCGCCTGGTTCTCAACGAAATACTCCGGCCGATTCGCCTTACCGATGTCGTGGAAATAGGAACCCACTCGTGCCAACAGTGCATTGGCTCCAATGGCCGAAGCCGCCTCTTCGGCAAGGTTCCCGACGAGGATGCTATGATGGTAAGTACCCGGCGCCTGAACGACAAGCCGACGCAGCAAAGGGTGGTTTAGATCGGCAAGCTCGAGCAGCTTGATATCGCTGGTCACTCCAAATACGGACTCTACAATCGGCAAGGCCCCCGAGACCACCATGGCCGCCAACACTCCTCCGAGGAATCCCATGATGATCTCAAAGAACCCTTTGACCGACCACAACTCGCCGGAGATGAGATTGAGGGCCACAATGGTGACGATGTTGGCCAACCCCACCAGCAATCCGGTCTCGGTAATCGCGGATCGTTTCTTGTATTCCCCCACCCGGCTGGTGGCCACCAATCCGCCGATAAGGGCCACCAGAGGATAGGACCACCCTTCCCTCATCATAATTCCGATGAGAAGCGCCGAGATCAGGGAGTAAACCACCCCGACATCGGCTGAAAACAAAATAACGATCACCATGGCTCCGGCCGTGTAGGGAAATGCATAAAAATAGGAAGACGTCTCGATGTAGCTAACGCTTCGGGCCAAGGCACCCGCCATAAGCAGCGACATCTTTACCAGGGCCAGATTGCCCACCAGGATCACGCTCAAGAGTACGAGGGTGGAAAAATGAGCCGCCAGCTTGGGCTTGAACTTTTCTATATAGCGCCAGATGATGTAAATCAGCAGTATGATCAGGATATTCAAGCCGATCACGCCGTATATCCCCTGCCCTTTCCTGCGCAGGGAATTCAGAGCGTTCAACTTACTGACTTGCTCCGCGCTGATTTTCTCGCCCTCCCGGACGATCATTTCTCCCTTTTGCACCTGCATGTAGACAGGTTTTACCGCCTGATAGGCGGCTGCCTTTCTCTGTTCGGTCTCGCGACGGTTCAAGGAAACGTTGGGCTCAATGACCGCCGCCGCAACGTCCGCGACGGCCGGTCCGAGATAGCGCTCACCTGCGGGAACGACGCCCCGCAGCCCCCGTTCTATTGCATTGCGCAGCCGGCTCATTTCGAGCAGAGCAGTTGGATCTGCCATCACGCTTTCCGTGTTCGCAGAGACCTCCTGCAGGACGATTCCCTTCTGCCGGTCCGCCTCGGTGATTTCTCCTGCCGTCGTCACTCCTTGCCCCATGATCCGTTGCACAAGGACGGCGCTCAGCTCTCCAATCCTGGGATTGAACCCCTGCTTCCGCAGCAAAGTACGGGTCTCCACGGGAAGGGAAACTCCCAGGGCATCCTCAAATTCGCGGAAGCCCCCACGTCCCCGCTTGGCGGCCGAGAAGGCGACCTTCAGGCCTTCCCGGATATCCGGGGCCAGCGTAGTATCAAAGTCGTAAACGGATTGAACGTTGCGCATGGCTTCGAGTCTGCGCTTCACTGTCGATGTCCCGTCTTCTACCAGAAAATTCTCCGGAGCTTTGAAGTCCCTGGGCGCGATGTCCCCCACACGCAGAGGAGTCGAGGGAAGCTCGATGGTCGGAGCCAAAAGAAACGTCAGGACCAGGACGGTTCCTAAGCCCAAAAGCCAGCGGACCATCTGGTTCTTGTTCATCCAGAAAGCAGGAGTTATGGCGGAAGACAGCATCCTCTTGGTAACGCTGGACATATTACGTAAGTTCTTTGCCGCTCCCATCCTTCGTTTCCCGCTTCGGAGGAATTCTACCCCTCAACCGAGCCGCTGCTCCGTTTTTGGCCATTGTAAGCCCGGATGATTTCCTGAACCAGAGGATGACGCACCACATCCCGCTCCGAAAAGTACATGAAGCTTAAGCCCGGAATATGTTTGAGGAGAGTTTGGGCCTCGATCAGCCCAGAGAGTTTCCCGGCCGGCAGATCGACCTGGGTGATGTCTCCGGTAATGACAGCCTTGGAATTGAACCCCAGGCGGGTGAGAAACATCTTCATCTGCTCGGAAGTGGTATTCTGAGCTTCATCGAGAATGACAAAAGAATCGTTCAGCGTGCGCCCGCGCATGAAGGCCAGAGGGGCAATTTCGATCGTCCCTCGTTCGATGAGTTTCTGGGCCCGCTCATAGTCCATCATGTCGTAGAGGGCGTCGTAGAGCGGCCGCAGGTAGGGCAAAACCTTCTCGTAGAGATCTCCCGGTAGATATCCCAATCTCTCTCCGGCCTCCACCGCCGGGCGGGCAAGAATAATGCGGCTAAACTCCTTGCGGGCCAGGCCCGATACGGCCATGGCCATGGCAAGATAGGTTTTTCCGGTTCCTGCCGGTCCGATCCCAAAAACGATATCGTACTCACGGATGGCTCGGATGTAGTCCCTTTGGCCGGGGCCCTTGGGAGTCACATAACGACCTCGTGAGGGAACCTCGATCCGTTCGCTTAGAATGCTGGGAATTTCGTTCTGACGACCCTCCGCAGCCAGGCGAATGAAAAAATGGAGGTCGTTCTTTTCCAGGGGGTGGCCTGCATCTAGGATCTTGCCAAGCTGGTCGAGGAGACTCTCAACCTGCTCCACATCGCGTTGGCTGCCGTGAATCGCCAGGTGATGCTCACGAGCCGTGATCCTCACTGAAAACGCCTTTTCCAAAATCTTAAGGGACTCATCCTGAATCCCATAGAGTCCCTGGATATCCTTACCTTCCAAGAAATCAACCTGTTTTGTGACCATTCCCCCCAAAGGGCCTCCTTCCCCAAATTTCTATCCACTATACCAGAATCCCCTTGGTTTCAAAAGGAGATTCCCCCCCCAGGCTAGGCCGGAGAAGGCATAAGGGCTGCCCGGATCTCCTCCCGGAGCGGCTGAATCTTTTCTTCCCCGACGATCTTCATTCCCGCGAGGTCGGTTACGTAGAAAACATTGATTGCCCGGTCG
>DATEAK010000318.1:0-6209 GCA_035288405.1 bacterium
CCCGCTGGTGGCCGTCCAGTTCACCATGATCTTGGCCCCCTGGGCGCATGCCGCAATGGACGTCCACAAGGGAAAAACCAGAATAACCGTGCCAATCGCCAAACTCCTTGCCAACCCCCTTGGAAATCTCCCGCGCATATCGCTTTCCTCCAAAATCAACCGGACCAGACGAAGGCTCGAATCAATTCCAGGGGCTCCTAGTTCTTCTCCAGGGCCTGTTCGAGCCGCATACCGATGCGAACCTCCTCTTCGATCATCTTCCAGATCTGGTACTCGTAGTCCACGAATTCTTTGGTGTGCTTCACGTCCAAGTTCCTCGGTCTGGGAATCTTGATGGGGATCACCTCCTTGAGGCGCCCCGGTCGGGCCGTCAAGACAACGACTTTGTCGGACAAGAAAACCGCCTCGCTGATCTGATGGGTGATGAACAGAACGGTTTTTTGCTGCTGGGACCAGATGGACAGAAGTTCGTACTGCATGATCTCCCGGGTTTGGGCATCCAAAGCGGCAAACGGTTCGTCCATGAGAAGGACCTCGGGGTCGATGGTCATGGCCCGGGCGATATTGACCCTCTGCCTCATTCCGCCGGAAAGTTCATAAGGATAGTGTCCGGCGAAACCTTCCAGGCCCACCATCTTAATGAAGCGATGGGCAAGCTGCCGTACCAGGCTGCGATTCTTGCGCTGAACCTCGAGGCCGAAAACGACGTTGTCTTCCGCCGTCCGCCAGGGAAAGAGACTATCGGACTGGAAGACAAATCCCCGATCCGGGCCCGGCTTCGTAACTTCGCGACCGTCCAAGAGAACTTTTCCTGCGCTGGGTTCGAGGAGACCGTCGACGATGCGCAAAAACGTGGTTTTTCCGCATCCACTGGCTCCCACGATGCTGACGAACTCGCCCGTTTCGACTCTGAGATTGATATCCCGAAGAGCTTCCACGTGTTCCCCGCCTCTCTTGCGGAAAATTTTGGAGAGTCCCACTGTTTCCAGAGTCGGCATGAAAAGAATCCCCTTCCCGCCTGGTCCAACGGGAGTTCGATCCTGTGGAGTGGGCGAAACAGCATCCATTTCTTCTTGTCAGTCAAGCTATAAGAGAGTAGCCGGAACACGCTAAGTGTAGTCAATCCGAGGCGTTCCGTCAACACTGATCCCGCTTGCAGTTGATCCGGCCAACAAATCTACCGCCGAAAGCTCTTCAGGAGCCGGGTACCCATCATGGGTGTGGACACTCCCGAGGACCCTGCCTGCAGACTAATCTCGCTCGGCCTATCCCTTCCACGTGATCAAGACAATTCCGGCAAAGATGAGAAGGGCTGCTGCCACCCGCCGCATCCCTCCCGACTCTCCCAGCCATTTCCAGCCCAGGAAGGCGGCGACAACGACACTCATTTCCCGCACCGACCCTGCATAACTTACGGGAGCCAGGCGCAAAGCCGCCAGGACGAGCAGATAGGTGACCAGATTGGCGACTCCCACAAGAAGAATGGACCGCCACGACCGCGCCACCAATGGAACGACGGCCGTACGCCGGGAACTCAGAAGGATCACGGGGGACAGGAACAGGGCCGTCAGCGCGAAGATAAGTTCCAGGTAAACCAGAAAAGGAGCCGCGGTGAGAGCCGCCTTGTCCACAACGGAGTAGACGGAGATCATCAGGCCTGCAAGCATAGCCCAGAGGCCGGCGCCCTTCTTCCCGAGGATCCCTTTGTGACCCGCGTGCCGGAGGCTCCCTCCTCCCAAGGTCCAGATCCCCGCTGCGATCACCGCCACCCCGGCGAGCCCAAACCCCGTGGGATCTTCTCCCAGGAAGAGGATCCCCCACAGCGTCAGCAGGGGCGGCGCAGCGCCTCGCGCGAGCGGGTACACCCAGGAAAGATCGCCGCGCTCGTACGCTTTAATCAGAGCCAGGTAGTACACGACTTCCGCGACACCGCTCACCACGGCGTAGGGCCAGATCCATGGGGGGATCGGTCCACTGGCCAGCAGGGGAAGGCCCGCCAAGCCCGCGACCACCAGGGCAAGCCAGGCAAACGCGAGCTTGTCGCCGCTCTCCTTAATCAGAGTGTTCCAACCGGCATGGAGAAACGCCGCCACGACCAGAAGTCCCAGAGCCGATAGGGGCACGTCTGCAATCCTCCCGAAATAGAGAGGTCTAAACCCGGCCGGATACCTTCTTGCAATTGGAGTCAAACTACTTTATGCTAGGACCTTACAGGAAAATCAAGGAGCGCACAATCGCCGGGACAAGCACCCGCCCAGGCAGAGGCCCCATGGACCAAAGCCTTCTCGAAGCCCAACTTTATTGCCAAGAACTCACGAAGAAAACTTCCAAGAGTTTCTATTACACATTCCTGTTTCTGCCCGCAGAGAAGCGGCGGGCCATCTATGCTCTCTACGCCTTTTGCCGCTACTCCGACGAGATCAGCGACGACCAGGGGGCCCCGGAGGAAAGGCTCGGAAGACTGGAGGAATGGCACCTGGAATTAGAGCGCGCCTACGAAGGGCGCCCTTCCCATCCCATCACCCGGGCTCTGAGTCCGGAGGTCGAACGGTTTCATCTGCCCAAGTCGTACTTCGAAGAGCTGCTGGCCGGAGTCGCCATGGACTTCACCCGAACCCGCTACTCCACCTTCGACGACCTCTACCAATACTGCTACCGGGTGGCCTCGATCGTGGGACTGTTGTGCATCGAGGTATTCGGATACCAAGATCCCAAAGTCCGGCAATACGCGGAGAATCTCGGGATCGGCTTTCAACTAACCAACATCCTGAGGGATCTCAAAGAAGATTCCTTGAGGGGGCGCATTTATCTCCCCCTGGAAGACCTGGAGCGATTTTCTTATTCCGAGAAAGACCTCCTGGCCCACCGCTACACCCCTTCCTTCCGCCAGCTTATGGAGTTTCAGTACCAGCGAGCCAAAGACTTCTACCAGCGCGCTCGCTCCTTTCTGCCTCGGGAAGAGAGGAGAACCCTGGCCGTATCCGAAACGATGCGGGCTCTCTACAGTAAAATCCTGGAGGAAATCGCCCGCAGGAAATTTAACGTCTTTGACGGACCCGTGGATTTTCCCGTGCCCCGCAAGCTCTTCATGGCCGCCCGGATCTGGCTGGGGGTTCAGTTGGCGGGTTAGCGCACCGCCCAAGGACACCTCTATCGGCATACGTCCTTCAGCAACCCAGCCGACCTCCATCCGAATGTCCTGAGTTAGAAATCCAAGCGATAATTCCCTCGCCCCCGGAGGGGGAGAGGGTGTACGAACCGGAGTCAAGGGTAACCAATGTACCGGACACATAGGTAACACTTTCATGGCACGTTTCGGACAGCGAAAAACTGCTTGTGCCCGTAAACTGCACGGGTTTACAATCGTCCCATCGCAAGCTTGCAGCTTCCATCCGAGTTCCAGATCTTACGCGCAGACATCTTATGCCGGCGCTGAGGCAGATAAAGGTTCTTACACGGAAACCACATACTCCACGTTAGGCCTAAGGCGAAGCTGCTTGTCAGAGAACACAAGGAGAAGGAGCCAGCGATGGACGATCAAGTTAGGTACGAGCAGGCGAAGAAACGAGTGCGGCAGATTGAGGGCTTCTACGTGCACCTCGCTGTGTATGTGCTCGTCAATGCATTCCTCCTAGTCATCAACCTCGTGGCCTCTCCAAATTCACTTTGGTTCTACTGGCCGCTCCTTGGCTGGGGCATCGGCATAGTGGCTCATGCGGCGTCGGTGTTTGGTAGCGGCAGGTTTTGGGGAAGGGACTGGGAAGAGCGGAAGATCAAAGAGCTTATGGACAAATAATCCGCGCTCCGGACGAAGAATTGGCTTAAAAACCCAGGGAGTCCGGTTTCCAAGTTTCGTTGATCTTCGGCTTATCCCCCTTGCGCTCGATGTGGACCTCCCCCAGGTACTCTTGCAGCGGGATCGGCTTGATGGCCAGGATCACGGCCGGCTCGCCGGACTCCAGATTGAAATGCTGGTGCCATGCTCCAATGGGAATGTAAACCGTATCCCCCGCAGACCAGTCAAAGCGCTCCTCGTCAATCAGCGTGTACCCCTGGCCTCGCAGAATATGGAGGATCGCTTCGTTGTGCTTGTGGGTGATCGAGTGGCTGCCGGGGGGCAGCACGTGCATATCAACCTCGATGATCCGGTTTTCAAATCCCATTTCCCGGGTTACCAGGCCGGTCACCCAGATGCCATTGTTAGGTTCCCACTGCAAATTCACCTCAGACTTGCGGATGATCTTTCGTCCCGAACGCCGCTTGAGATCGTCGGCCTTCATCCGTTCGGCCCGCTCGGAAAACACCTTCGCCGACCACTGATCCTCTTCCCACCTTCCTTCCATATCTCCCTCCGTTTCGCTGCGCACAAGGCAGGCCCTTCGACTCCGCTCAGGGCAGGTCCCACGGCATGTCCGCAAGCAGCTTTCCGTACCCCGGAATGGGTTCCCGAATGTGCAGCCTCCTGAGAGTAGCCCAGATCTGGGCCGGGAGGCTCGCAATGACCGTGGTTTGTAGATCCTGCTCCAGAAGCCTCACGATGGGAAGCACCCGCCAGCCATTGCCCAGGATGTAGATTCCCTCCGGGCGATCCGCTTCCAGGAACACTTTCTTGGCAAAGGCGTAAATTTCCTGGGGAGGGATTTTCTGCACCTCTCCGAAGGGGACCTCGTAGCCTTTCATGCACAGGACGTCGAGTCATCCATCCCGCAGAAACTTGGCAAACGTCGGATTGAGGTCATCTTTGAAGTAACTGATCCCCACGATCCGTTTGACACCCAGAGCCTGAAAAGCTTCCATCTGAGCCATGGTGGCGGTGAGGACGGGAACTCCGTATTTCTCCGATAGCTCCTGGGCCTTGGCCCGATCCCGGTGGTAGCCGTGCACCATGGTCGGCGGGGCCCCGGCAATCAGCACGAGGTTCACACCCAACTGGGCCAGCGCCGCCACTTTCTGCTCGGCGATCTCCAAAGCCTTCAGGAACTCCTGCTCGTTTCCCATCCGAATTCCCACAGTCTCCGGTATGACACCGACTCCGTCGGGCATCAGTTTGACGAAATCTTCCAGCGTACCCGGCCGCTGGGTCGGCTTCACGTAGCCGACGACGCCTCTCCATCCGTAGTACATGGCATCCTCCTCCGGGAAAGTTTATGACAGTAACTATCGGAAAAGTCTTTTTCGCAGCTCGACGAGCCTGTAGGGGTGTTCTTTTCTCTCGGTGAAAGAAAGCTACCAGAAGGAGTCACGGTCTCACAAGAGAAAAAATGGAGACAGGAGCCTGGGAACTCAGTTCGTTGACACTTTGGATCGAAAAGACAGGTGCAAGCGAGACGGCAAGAAAAACCGGAGATCCCACCAGCTCACGACAGCTACAATCTCAGGGACGTCCTGTCTTCTTCAGCCTGATCCCCTTGCGTAATCTGCGGACGGCGGGACCAATTGCTTTCAAATCTTTCCTGTCTTTCCATATCCCAGCAAGCTGCCTGGCGAGAGCGACCTTATCCACGTCTTTTCCGCTCAAATACTTTTCCCTCCCCGCACAAGTTCGGAGACGGTCGTGCCCTTTTTCCGGCTCAGGGCGCCAAGGTACTTGCCATCTCCTCATCAAGGTTGACGCTTTTTGAGAAACGTCTTGCGGAATTGATCGTAGGGAATGAATCCTTCGGCCTCACGCTCGGCCATCAAAACGTCCTTCGCATCCGCGAGGTCTTCAAGAGCAGCCAGCAATCTTTTGTATTCTTTACTCTCCAGGAGAACTGCCTTCTCTTTCCCTGTTGCGTCCGTGACGTATTTCTCTTTCCGCATGACATCCTCGCTGAACATCTTGAAGAATTATTCATTATACCAGTTTCAGAGAGCCCATCGCTAAGTGAAAGTCAGGCCAGAACTACACCGCAGAGAAGACAAACTGCTTCCAGCGACCCGCACAAGACTAAGCAAGGCCGTTGCAGTATTCTTCGAACGAGCTATATTCATCGATGTTCCCGTCGACGGCCGGGAGAAACCAAGATTTTATTGTATTCCGCGAACCTTCATCCGGATTGACGACAGCTAATCTCGGGCGGGAATCAGAACCAAGATTTGGGACGATGAAGTTCCTCAAGAATAGCTCGCGAGCTTTGCGGTCGTATGCGGGGAATGAGTATCCAACCACTGTCAACTTATCGGCTCCTTTTAGACAATTTGCCGCAGTCTCCCAAGCAACCTCCAGA
>DATEAK010000319.1:0-4974 GCA_035288405.1 bacterium
CCCTTTGGATCTGGGGCGGGTTGCTCGTCGCCGTTTTGTCGTGGGCGATTGGAGGATGTGGAGTTGTTCGTCCTCTGGTGTCTACGTATGGTGGCGGTTTAGAAGATCGCTCTGCCTATCGTCAGATAGTGGCCCGCTGGACTCAGAGCGATCGACTGTATAACCAGTTGGAAACCATTGCGGGGATGGATGCTTTCTACCGTTCCTGGCTGGTAAGAAAATCCTTCGTCGAAGAATATGCCCAGGCGATGTTGCTCCCAGATTCTGAAAAGCAAGAAAAGCTCAAGTTTGAGCGTGAGGACTCCGAACGCTTTGAGGATTTCCTTCTTGCCGTCTATACGGGGAAAGAAGAGTGGAATGATCTCGAAAAGAATAATTCCATCTGGTCCTTATTCCTGACCTATGAGTCGAGCGCTCGGCTTCAACCCTACCGAATTGAACGTTACGACCCCGATCCAGCTGTGCGAGAGCGTTTCTATCCCTTTATGTCTCCGTGGAAAAAGGTCTACCGTGTCCGTTTCCTAAGGCCTGCCCCTGCTGTGGAGGGTGCCGCTGCTCAGGGTTACCAAGGCCCCATACGGCTAGTGGTTACAGGTTTTCTCGGGCAAATGGCGTTTTCTTGGGGTGGAGTGCAACAGGGCAATCTTCAAGCGGGGACCCCGTGATTCGATGATTCTACTCGGTCTGACAGGGGGGATTGCCAGCGGCAAGAGTACGGTGTCCCAAATCTTCGCTGCCGCCGGGGCACATATCGTGGATGCGGATCTGGTTGCACGTTCGGTAGTGGAACCGGGAAAGCCGGCCTGGAAGGAACTTCAGAGTCGGTTTGGCAGTGAATATTTCCACGCTGACGGCAGGCTGGACCGTAAGAAGATGGCAGAGCTGGTCTTTCACGACGAGAGAGCAAGAGGGATCCTAAATCGAATCGTCCACCCGCACGTGATTGCCGAGGAGGATCACCTTATTGAAGAGTGGCGGAAAAAAGATCGGGCCGGGATCGTGGTGTTGGATGCGGCTCTGCTCATCGAGTCTGGATCCTACCGCCGGGTCGATCTGGTTCTGGTGGTTTACGTAGAGACGGAGGTCCAGATTCGCCGTCTTATGGAGAGGGATTCCTTATCCCGGCAGGAAGCTTTGGCCCGTCTGGAGGCCCAGATGCCCCTCAAGGAGAAACTCACCTATGCCGATTATATAGTTGATACCTCGGGCTCCCGCGAAACCACGTGCCGCCAGGTCCTGGAGATTGTCGAAGCTCTCAGGAAGCAGGAGACAGTTGCCCGAAAAATAATTGACATCCCCGGAACAGTTTAGTAATATTGGATTCCTTCGCGGGGGGGAGCATAACCCACGGGAACCTACATTCATCTCGTGAATTCCAACCTGACCGTGACTCTCGACTGTGAGTTGGACGCATAGGGTATGTGGATCCGATTTGAATTTGCCCCTGAGCGTTTCCCAGAAAAAATTAGTTGATCGACTGCCGAATGGTTCGGCGGTCGGAGAAACTCTTTAAATTCATACTCAAAATTAAGGAGAGGGATCCCCGATAGGATTGCAAACTATGGCACGTCAACAGGCAGTCAAGGAAAGTAGTCTCAATATTGCGGATCTAAAGGTCAAGGTGATTTCCGAGTTAAGTTCTATAGCACGCGAACTGAGCGTCTCGGGAATCAGCAGCCTAAAGAAACAGGAGTTGATTTACAAGATCCTGGAAGCCCAGACCGAGAAGGGAGGGCTAATCTTTGGGGAGGGAGTTCTCGAGGTTTTACCCGACGGGTTCGGCTTCCTGCGGGCCCCAAGCTACAACTATCTTCCGGGACCTGACGATATTTACGTTTCTCCGTCTCAGATCCGACGTTTTGATTTGAGAACGGGAGATACGGTAGCCGGGCAAATCCGTCCGCCCAAAGAAGGGGAGCGCTACTTCGCGCTTCTCAAGGTGGAGGCTGTCAATTTCGAGAACCCGGAAGAGGTACGAGAGAAGACTCTGTTCGATAATTTGACCCCGCTCTATCCCATGGAGCGGATTCATTTGGAGACCAAGAACGGAGATTATTCAACCCGGATCATGGATCTTCTGACTCCCTTGGGGATGGGGCAAAGGGGACTCATTGTGGCCCCCCCCAGGACAGGGAAAACCATGCTCCTGCAGGCTATTGCCCACAGCGTGACCTTGAACCACCCGGAGATTGTCCTGATCGTCCTTCTCATCGACGAGCGGCCGGAAGAAGTGACCGATATGCTGCGCTCTGTCAAAGGGGAGGTCGTCAGTTCCACCTTTGATGAGCCCGCTCAGCGCCATGTGCAGGTCGCTGAAATGGTCATAGAGAAGGCCAAGCGGCTTGTTGAACACAAAAAAGATGTGGTGATTCTTCTGGATAGTATCACTCGTTTGGCCCGGGCCTATAATACGATCGTGCCTCCGAGCGGTAAAGTATTGTCCGGTGGCGTCGACTCTAATGCCTTGCAGAAGCCCAAACGCTTCTTCGGGGCGGCCCGCAACATCGAGGAGGGCGGTAGCCTTACCATTATCGCCACGGCCCTCATTGAAACCGGCAGCCGTATGGACGAAGTCATTTTCGAGGAATTCAAGGGTACGGGTAACATGGAACTGATTTTGGACCGCCGATTGGCGGATCGTCGGATCTTTCCGGCCATTGATATTAATCGCTCGGGGACCCGCAAGGAGGAACTCCTGCTTACCCCAGAAGAGCTGAACCGAGTTTGGATTCTAAGGAAGGTCCTCAACACTCTGGGCAGCGTCGAGAGCATGGAGCTTCTCTTGGAGAAGGTTATGGCCAGCAAGGACAACAAGGAATTCCTGCAGTCTATGAACAGCTAGGATTCCCCCGACTTCCCTTTTATCCTTCCCGTTCCTTTTTTGTCTGACAATTTTTCTCCGGGGCAAGGAACTCCGGGAAGTGTTATACTTTACACCCTGGACTAGGTGGAGAGGCTTGTTATGGAGGCGAATCAATCATGAAAGCAGGGATCCATCCGGAGTACACAGATACAACCATTACTTGTGCTTGCGGGGAAGTTATCCAGACGCGCTCCACAAAGAAGAACATCCGGGTCGAGATTTGCTCGAAGTGCCATCCGTATTTCACCGGCCGTGAAAAGCTGATCGATACCGCGGGCCGTGTAGAGCGCTTCCAGAAAAAGTATGGTCGCAAAAAGGCCGAGAGCGCCAACTGATTGGGTGAATGGGACCCAACCCCGCTTGAGGCAACGGCATCGGAGCACAAGCAATGTTTGACAAGCTGGACCTTCTGGAAAAGCGGTACGAGGAACTTGGTGTCTCCATGTCACGCCCCGAAGTGGTCGCGAACCTCTCAGAATACCAGAAGCACGCCAAGGAATATTCTGACCTAGCCCCTACCATCAGAACTTACCGCGAGTACAAGAGGGTACTCAAAGAGATCGAGGAAAGCCGGCGACTCCTCACTGAATCCGACGGTGAGTTGAGAGATCTGGCCAGACAGGAACTGGCAGCCTTAGAGGGACAAAAGGCTGAGTACGAGAAAAACCTAAGGTTTCTTCTGCTGCCCAAGGACCCCAATGATGCCAAGAACATCTTCCTGGAAATCCGGGCGGGAACGGGCGGGGAAGAAGCTTCCCTGTTTGTCGCTGATCTGTTTCGGATGTATGCGAAATACTCGGAGCGGCAGGGTTGGAAGATCGGCATAGTCAGCCAGAGCCCGACAGGGCTTGGAGGGTTTAAGGAGATCATCGCCTCCGTGGAGGGCAGAGACGTGTACGCGCGTCTGAAGTTTGAAAGCGGGACCCACCGGGTTCAGCGGGTCCCGGTCACGGAGGCTTCAGGCCGTATTCATACATCTGCAGCGACTGTGGCCGTTCTTCCGGAGGCTGAGGAGGTCGATGTGGACATCAACCCGAGCGAGCTTCGCATTGATGTCTACCGATCCTCGGGACCTGGTGGCCAGAGCGTGAACACCACCGATTCGGCCGTGCGGGTGACACACATCCCCACCGGACTCATCGTAACCTGTCAGGATGAGAAGTCCCAGCACAAGAATCGGGCCAAGGCACTGAGAGTGCTGCGAGCCCGGCTCCTGGACCAAGCCAAACGGGACCGGGATGCGCGGATATCCCAGGAACGCCGCCTGCAAATCGGTAGTGGAGACCGCAGCGAGAGAATTCGAACTTACAACTATCCCCAGGGGCGGGTGACGGACCATCGAATCAACCTGACCCTTTACAAGCTGGAAGCCGTTCTGGACGGGGAGTTGGATCCTCTCGTTGGGGCTCTGGAAGCAGCCGATCAGTCAGAGGCTTTGGCCCAAATGGAAGTCCAGTCGGTGCTCCATTAGCACCCTGTGGCTTTTGCATGCCTGCCAGCAAGCAAGTCCATCAAAGTAACGTCCGCGATCTTCTATCCTGGGCTCATGCCTATCTCAGGGAGCGTGGCCTTCCGGAGCCTCTTGCCGATGCGGAGGTCCTTCTGGCGCGGGCCTTGGGAATTGAGCGCTGGCGTCTTTCATGGTCGGGAGAAATTGCTGTGGAGCTAGCCCAGGAGACACTGTTCCGGGATTGGGTGGGTCGCCGAGGCCGATTTGAGCCGCTCCATTACATTCTTGAGTTGCGGGAATTCTGGTCCCTTGATTTTCAGGTCACTTCGGATGTGCTCATCCCCCGCCCCGAAACGGAGATCTTGGTGGAGGAGACACTGCGTTGCGCCCGATTTTTCGAGCGGGAAAGAAATCTAAAAATTCTTGACGTGGGGACTGGCTCGGCCAATATCGCTGTGGTTTTGGCTAAGGAATTACCCGGGGCAAAGGTCGTGGCTGTTGACTGCAGCGCGAACGCCCTGGGCGTAGCCGCCAGGAATTGCCGGAACCATGGGGTGTCCCAGAGGGTGTCACTTCTCTGTTCGGACCTGGCTCTTGCCCTCCGATCGGATGCGCGCTTTTCGCTCGTTGTAGCCAACCTCCCGTACATTGATAGGGCCGG
>DATEAK010000320.1:0-16549 GCA_035288405.1 bacterium
GTGACCAGCATATCGGGGCGGGGGAGACCCCCGTAGGGAAGTTCCGGGTTATCTATTCCCTTGCCCAGAACGATTCCCAAGTTGACCCGGCTGTACGAGCACAAATCAATCGAGTAGCCCTTTCCCTCCGCTTCCTCGCAGAATTCCTGAGCGCGTTGAATGGAGGCACAGATAGCCGAATAGTTTTCCGGATAAACGGGATAGATCCCCAGAGCCCAAAAGAGCTCGATGGGCACGTTGCCCGAGACCCAGGCGATGGGGCGGCCCTCGGCCCGATGGCGGGCGGCTGCTTCCCAGTATTCTTTGAGAACAATGCCGGCTTCATAAGAGGAGTCCAGAGCCCTCCCCTTCTTTTTTGGAGCGGTAGTTGTCATGAAAAGGCCCCTCCCCTCAGGATGTCAACGAATGTCTGTACGCGTGTCCGCACCTGTTCACTTTCCAGAACCAACTCGGAATCGATCAGCAAAGAGGGAATCCCACGCGCACGCAAGCGATCCCGCCATACGGGGTAGTCATACTGATCTTCATCGGAGTATTTCTCGATCACGAAGATGACCCCCCTGGCCTTGCTGCGCTCGATCTGTGAGAGCAGATGAAGCCAGCGGGGTTCCATGGGTGTCTTGTAGGAGTCCGGAATTTTCCTCCAGTACCGCTCGATGACGGCCTCAACCGGGTCCCCCTGCTCACTGACTTCATTCCAGTAGTAGCGGCTCCCGGTACCCAGGTCTTCGGAGGCCATGGTGGCGCCGCATTCCTGGAGGAGAGGGAGAAAGGATCGATCCACCAGGATGGGACCGGAAATGTGCAGGGGAACAAGTTGCCCTCCCCTGTCGGGAGTTTCGCTCCGGCAGGATTCCACGAGTTGCCGAAGGTACTCGTTGTGCTTCTCCTTCGTGAGCACGAACCCGCTGAGAACCGCATCCAGGTAGGTCTCGGCACTCAATCGCGGCGGCGAGGCACTCAACAGGGCGGCGGCTTCTTTCAGCAGGCGGCGGTTTTCGTTGAAGACGGCGATGCTGCGGCGCAAGGCGGCGGCCTCCACTGGCTTGCCCGTGAACTTTTCCAGCTTCTCTTTAAACTCCAGCATGGCCTGCCGGAAAACCCTGTGGTTGGTTTCCCCTTCCAGGATGGCGGGAACATCGATCAAGGCAACCCACTGCTCCGGGATGTGGCGCTCCCACAGGTCGTAGAGCATCCGCACCGCATCGCTGCTGTTGGAGAGGACGATACCCGCCATGTGGACGAGGTTTCCCTGCAGGGCCTGCTCCAGGATGCTGCGGGCCAGCTTGCCGGCAAAGACAGGGAGGAAAGTATCGGCCAGCGTCACGCTCTCCGTTGACCCCAAGAGGCGCAGGGGGATCATTTCCGCGGCATGGATGAATTCCTCGGGAACGTAGTTGTCCAAGCAGCCCATGACCCGGCGCCCCTCCCGGGACCCCTGGCGGCTGGATTCCAGCGGATCGCAGAGAACTTGGCTCAGTTCTATTCGGACCACAGACAGTTCCTCCCTAAGTTCTTGTGGAAATTACACAAATCGTTCCGGTTCGTAAATAGGGTTTTTGGTTGAATTTTGTGGGTCAAATGCCTTAGTTACCCAGAGAGTCTAATCGGGCTTATTTGGATTGTCTGGACATTTCCCGCAATAATTCCCCGAGTCGATTGACTTCCTGGCCGTAGGAGGCCCAGTTCCCCTCTCGCAAGTACTGCAGCGCCCGGTTGTATGCTTCCATGGCCTTCTGTGCCTGGGTCTCAACGCCCCGCTTTGCCACCGGGCCCGGCGCAACGGGGCGCGGTGCGGCCCCGCTCCGGAAAAGGGAGGTCAGAGCCCGTTCCAGATTCTCTTCCATGACGATCCTGTTGCCGTAAGCGACGATGACCCTTTTCAGCTCCGGAAGCTGCCCCTGGGCGGCGGCCAGGTAGAGAGGCTGCACGTAAATGAGGGAGGTCTCGATCGGAATCGCCAGGAGGTTGCCGCGGATGACCTGGGAACCTGTCTGGTTCCACAGGGAGATCTGCTGAGAAATTTCGGCATCCTGGTCGATCCGGGCTTCGATCTGCCGGGGCCCGAAGACGAGCTTTTGCTTGGGGAAATTGTACACGATCAGCTTGCCGTAGTTCGGCAGGTCGTTGCGCGCCGCCAGCCAGGCCGACATGTTGTCCTTGCGGCTGGGAGTAAAGGGAACGAGCAAGATGAACTCTTCCTTGGTTTCGCCGGGCAGCTTCATGATCGTGAAGTAGGGCTCCATGGGCTGCCCTTTATCACTGCCGCGCACGGGCAGGCTCCATAAGTCTTCTTTGTTGTAAAACACCTGAGAATCCCGCATGTGATAGGTGGCATAAACCTGGGCCTGTACGGAAAACAGGCCTTCCGGATAGCGCAGGTGAGTTTTTAAATCTGCCGGCATGGTATCCAGTGACTTGAAGAGGTCAGGGAAGATCCGCGTATAGGATTGCACGATCGGATCCTTGGGATCACTTACATAAAAGTGAATGGTGCCGTTATAAGCGTCTATGATGACTTTTACAGAATTTCGCATGTAGTTGCCGATTCCCCGTACCGGTTGTGAATAGGGGTACATGGAACTCACCGTGTAGGCGTCCATGATCCAGAAGAGTTTGCCGTCCGGGGAGACGACCATGTAGGGATCCGGGTCGTAACGTAAAAACGGCGCGATCCGCGAGGCCCTCTCACGGATATCCCGGTACAGGAGCATGCGGCTTTCCGGGGTCAGGTCGTTGGAGAGGAGAATTTTCAGACTGCCCAGGCGAATCGAAAACAGCGCTTTCCGCCAGAACGAAGAGAGAAGAACCCCTCCCGTCCCGGCATAGGTCGAGTAGAGGTTGCGGTCGCCCGAAGGGTAGTCGAATTCCTGAGCCTTGGTTTTTACAAAAACATAGTCGTTGGGAATCTCCCCGAAGTAGATCTCCGGGCGCCGGACCTCCACCCCGTCCAGGGACCGGGGAGGGATGTCCTTGATGAAGAATTCCGGAAGTCCTTCCGCCGTGACCAGGTTCACGGGTCCCATGACGATTCCGTATCCGTGGGTGTAGTTGAGGCGCTCATTGATCCAGATCTTGCTCGGCAGATCTTTATAGGAGATTTCCCGCGGGGACAGGGTGACTTGGCGGTAGCGGCCGTTGATCTCGTAGCGGTCTATGTCGATGTCGACGAATCGATAATAGGTGCGGATTTCCTGGAGCTGACTGTAACTTGTGAGCAAGGGCTTGGTGTCCCAGAGCCGGATGTTTTGAACGGTGGCTTCGTTGCGCTGGATGGTCCCCCAAGTGAGGTTTTCGTCGGCGGGGAACTCCCGCTCTTCAATATTATTGAGGCCAAACGCCTGCCGCGTGTATTTGATGTTAAGATCGATGTAAGGGCGCTCCATGGCGATCTCGTTGGGAGCCACACTGAAGCGCTGCAGGAGACCCGGGAAGAGCCCATTGCCCAGTATGGAGACGGCGATGAGTGCGACAAAGCCCGTCACCGGGAGCTTCCAGCCCCGGCGGAACACGGAGATGAGCAAAACCAGAGCACACACCAGGGAAAGTACCACGAGGAGTTTGAGAACCGGAAGAGCCGCGTGAACATCGGTGTAACTCGCACCGAAAGCGACCCCCCGGGGAGAGAAGAGAAGATCGTAGGCATCCAGGCGATACCCCCAGGCTTTAACCAGCAGCAGGATCGCGCCGCCCACTAGGAGATGGCCCCGAGTCTGCCGGGTAAGGCCGATTCCGCGAGGGAGGATATGTATTCCCCGGTTGAGCAGATAAATCGCCATCGCGGACAAAAGTCCCAGGGTCAATGAAACCATGATCCCCTGATACAACAGGCGCAGAAAGGGAAGCTTGAAGACGTAGAAGCTGATGTCGTTGCCGAAGAGAGGATCTGCGAGCCCGAATGTCGAAGGGTGAAAATACTGCAGCGCGGTGCTCCACTGGTTTCCAAAGGGCAAAGCGGCCAGGACCCCGATAATCAGACAGGCCGGTATCAGGAGAGCCTTGAGAACCGGGATGATGAGGCGGCGATCCGGAAGCCCCAATGTCGGGTTCTCAATAAAAACAACGGACTCGCTGGGACCATAGCGCAGTGCAATCCATCCGTTCAGGAAAACGATCAGAGCAAATCCCAGCCCGAAGGAGGCGGACAGGAGGATCTGGGTGGTGAGAATCCGCGCGAAGATTGTCTGATACCCGACTTCCCGGAACCAGAGCCAGTCGGTGTAAAAAGAGATCCCCTCGCCCCCCAAAAAGACCGCCAGGAGAAAAAACAAAATCAGGAGTAGTCTTCCTCTCACGTGAATTCCTCCCTGCGCGAATGACTAAAATTGAATCAAGGAAAAGGTTTCGTAACCGCAGAGCTTTTTGCGGCCCTCGAAAAAAGTGAGTTCGACGAGGAAAGCAACTCCGATAATCTTTCCCTCGAGTTGCTCTACCAAGGAAATAACGGCCCCCACAGTTCCCCCTGTAGCCAGCAGGTCATCGACAATTAGGACCCGGTCTCCGGGCTGGACTGCATCCTGGTGAACTTCCAGATCGTCTGTGCCATATTCAAGCTGATAAGAAGCCTTGAGAGTGCGATACGGGAGTTTTCCGGGTTTACGGACCGGTACGATCCCGGCGCCGAGATCGTAAGCAACCGGAGCACCCAGAATAAACCCGCGGGCCTCGACTCCCACAACCAAGTCGATGTTCTGATCCCGGTAACGAGAAGCGATAAGTTCAACGGCCCTGCGGTAACAAGCAGGGTCTTTCAAGAGCGGCGTAATATCCTTAAAAAGAACTCCCTTCTGCGGAAAGTCCGGGATATCGCGGATCTTTTCCTTTAGATCGTTTACAGTCCGGATGCTGTTCTCCTGCGGAAAGTTACCCGGCATGGGAAGCGCCAATTTCTCTGGAAACGCCACATTTCGGCCGTTCAAGGATAAACTACTTTCCTCTACAGGACAAGAGAAAAGCGGATTTAGGAAGAAGGGATATCCCGCAGCGGAAAGCGGCTCTGGGCTCAAGCTTACTTACCGTCTGCAAAACCTGGAAGTAATTTAAGAGCCTTTTGAACTGCCTCTTGGGAGGTTTCCGCATGGAGCACCCCTTTCTGCATAGCCCATGCTTTTAAGGCGATCACGGGGATCCCCATATTAAGGGCCAGGGCGATTTCGGATAAGGTTCCGTATTCTCCCGGGAGGGCGATCACGGCCTCGGCACTGCGTACAACGATCACATTGCGGGCATGACTGAGTCCGGTGACAATCGGAATGTCGATGTATGCGTTTGCTTCCCGGGCGGAGAAACCGGGAAGGATTCCCACAGTAGTTCCCCCTGCTCTCTTGGCCCCGCGAGCTGCTGCTTCCATGACTCCGCCAAGCCCTCCGCAGACTAAGACGACGCCACACGCAGCCAGATGTTCCCCGACCTTTTCAGCCAGAAGGGAGGTTTCCTTGCTGCAGAGACTCCCTCCGATAACAGCGACCAGCGGCCTCACGACACCTCCTCCGCGTGCATTGTACTGCTCTCCGCCCCTTTACAGAAACTCATTAGAAGGATCCAATTCTGCCCACCGGTGGAACTCTACCCCGAAACTCACCTCAATACGGCTATGAATCGTCCCGTTCTGAGACGCAAAGAAGGGCGACTCTTTTAACTACCAGTAAGGTGAATCCCCTGTCAAGAGAGGGGACAGGGAGTCGGGCAGAGGAATAAATCGATGAAATGGCGTTTTTTGAGACTCGGTCCTGGCAAACTTTATTTTGATAGGAAGGTCCTCATCTGCCGAAAGAGGTTGCGTGAGCTGGATGTTTTTCTTAGAATACAGCGTAACAGTCGTGAAATACTTGAGTTTCGTCCGACTCTGCTCATACGAATTTGCGCTCACCATTCCCATGTGAATGGAAGCATGATGACTGAGGTCGACTCGGTAGAAATAGTAGGGGGTATCGGGAGAGATGGTCCATCAGGATACAGGTGATGTTGAAGAAGTTTCCCCGGGGTGCTGGATTTTAAAGCTCCCTTTGCCCTTCCCCGTCGAGTTCGTGAATTGTTATTTGATCCAAGACGGTGGAGAAGCTTGCCTGGTGGACTGTGGCTTGCATACCTCCAAGGCTCTGGCTCATTTTCAAGCGGCGCTAAAGATGATCGGAGTCCTACCGGGGAACATTTCAACTATTGTGGTCACCCATTATCACCCGGACCATTTCGGCATGGCCGGGACTATCCAGTCCATGACGGGAGCCAGGGTGATCATGTCCTCCCTGGAGTACGAAGTGCTGAGTCACAGCTGGTACAACGCGGGTAGTCGCGACGATCAGGCGATCTCCCGGATGCTGGAACAGAGCGGAATGCCCCGCTCTCTGGTCGCCCGACTTCAGGTGCAACGGGCCCGTTTAGGCTCTCACATCGACCCGGTTCAAGAAATCGCCACGGTCGATGAGGGTGATACGATCGGCGTGGGGGGCCGGCGTTTTCAGGTCATTCTTACCCCCGGCCACTCGCCCGGACATCTCTGCTTGTTCGAAGCGGAAACCGGGTTGTTTTGGGTCGGCGATCATCTGCTCCCGAGGATCACTCCGAACATCGGTCTCTTTTCTTTCTCCAACCCACAACCCCTGGGGAGTTATCTGGCCTCTCTCGAAAAGGTAAACGGGCTCCCGGTCAAACTGGCTCTTCCCTCCCATGGAGAGCCTTTTGAAGATGTCCCGACTCGGGTGAAAGATCTTATCCTTCATCATGAGCGCCGCCTAAGCACCCTCCTGTCCTTGATGACCCGCAGGGCGGTAACCCCCTACACCTTGTCGCAGAAACTCTTTGGCAAGGATCTATCCGAGCAGGCCAAACGTTTCGCGCTGGCGGAAACACTGGCCCACTTGGAACATTTGGTGGCGGGGGGAGAGGCAGAGAAAGTTCAAGACAACGGCTTGGTTCGTTACCGAAGCGTGGTACCCAACCAACGCAGGCAACCCTCGGTCACGCGCGACGATTCTGTAGATACCTCTCCAGAAATTAAGGAGGAACACTGAAGAATGAATGCCAGAAGGAACCATGCCGGCTGGCCGGAAGGGGCCAGGATTGCCGTGAGTCTGGTTTTGAACATTGAGGAGTGGTCCAAGGACGAGGCGGCTCCTTACATGAACCCCTTTCCGGTGAATGCCGTTATACGAAGGGATTTTCCCACGATCACGGATCGCGAATATGGGTACCGCGCGGGCTTGTGGCGGCTCCTTGATATCCTGGAGCAGCGGGAAGTGAAGGGGACGGCGGTGGTCAGCGGGCTTGCCGCCGAGCGTCACCCGGAGGTGGTCCAGGAGATTTCTAACCGGGGCCACGAGGTGGCCGGACATTCGTACGATCAGAGTGTTTCTCTGGTAAGCATGAGCAATGAGGAGGAAGAAGAGGCAATCCGCCGCAGTATCGCCGCAATAGAAAAAGCCATCGGGCAGAAGCCGCATGGGTGGCTATCTCCAGGCTGCCGCTGCACGGAAAGGACTCTTGGGCTTTTGGCTCGATACGGTTTTAGTTGGCATTCCGATTTCCTCAACGATGATCTCCCCGACCTGGTTTCGGCAGGTGATGGGGAGTTGGTGGAGATCCCGTATAGCCTCATTCTGAATGACTACCGGTTTTTCCTGCAAAGCGATAGGACTCCTCAAGAGATGGTCGATGTGCTTACCTCTGAGTTTGATCAGCTCTACGAAGAGGGGGAGTCAGATCCGCTGTTGATGACGATTGGAATTCACCCTCATATTATCGGAAGGCCCGGGAGGGCCGGAGCGCTCGCTCAGTTTCTGGACTACGCCCGTAGTCATGACAAGGTCTGGTTTGCCCGCCGTGGGGAAATTGCCGAGTGGTGGCGCTCCCACTCCGGGAAGGAGTAACGACCGAAACAAACCGCTTCGGGGAGAACGGTCGGGTGCAAATCAACGCAGGTCCTATGACGGGAGAGGATCGAGATGACAAAAGCGGAACTCATTGAAAAGCTATCGGAGAAAACGGGTCTCAGCAAGGTTCAGGCCGAGGTGGCTGTGAACACAACAGTCTCCAGTATTCAGGAGGCTCTGTCCAAGGGCGATAAAGTGGAACTGAGGGGGTTTGGGAGCTTTCGTGTCCGGCAGCGCCGGGCTCGAATGGGGAGAAATCCGAAGACCGGCACTTCAGTGGATGTTCCCTCGAAGAAAGTTCCCTATTTCAAAGCCGGTAAAGAGCTTCAGGAAATCATCAATCAGTAACCGGATGCGGGCGAGTTCAGAGTTTTCCTTTTAACCGGGCGATCGGCAGGGCGCGAAGGGTCCGGGTGGTCGAAAGTCGCTTTGGCGTGGAGGTCGATTCCGAAACGACAGAGCGGTTTTCTCCTTTTCGCTTGGCTGCCAGAAGGGCGTCGTCCGCACTGCGAATCAGATCCTTCCCCGTCATCTCGGGAAACTCCGGGGTCCATTGTGCGATGCCGGCGCTGAGTGCGATCGGAGAGGGAAGCCCGATTAATCCCTTCGATAACTTGCCGAGCTCTCGCCGCAGACGCTCCACGAACGCCATCGCGCCCATGGTGTCCGTGTCGGGCAACAGGATCGAAAACTCTTCTCCTCCGCAGCGTGCCAGCGTATCTTCTGCACGGCACGTTTTCTTCAGCACCTGAGCAATTCCCTTCAATACTTCATCCCCGTAGAGGTGGCCTTGCTGCTCGTTGATTTTTCGGAAACGATCCAGGTCGATGAGGACCAGAGCGAACGTCTCCTTTATCCGTCTTGCTTTTTCCAGTTGCCTGGAGAGGCATTCTTGGAAATGGCGGTGGTTGTAAACCTTCGTCAAATCATCCGTAATGGCTACCTCATGGAGCTTCTTGTTCACTTGCTGCAACTGCTCCTCGAGGGAGCGCAGCCGCTCGATGGATTCCTTTTGAGAGTGAATCAGCTCGCTGTATTCCAGAGTCATTTCCCCAAGCTTGCGGTTGGCGGCAAGAATCGTTTCCATTAAACCGGATGCACTGCTGATCCGGACATCGAAGGATGGGGCCGTTTCCCGGAGCCGCAGGGCAAGTACGGTCAGGAGTTC
Source organism: bacterium (assembly GCA_035288405.1). GTDB lineage: Bacteria > JACPSX01 > JACPSX01 > JACPSX01 > JACPSX01 > JACPSX01. The sequence goes on from DATEAK010000320.1 coordinate 9,037, forward strand.
CTCGGCCTGTTTCGGAGCCCAATTCAGTACCCGCTGAACCTCCTGTTGCAGAAAGCCGAGTGCTGCCTCGGGAATCGAATCGGAGAGCACATGGGAGAACACGTTTCCCAGGAAAGCCAGCGTGTTGAGGCGACTCTCGTGATCCACTTGAGACCATGGACCCGGAGCATCATGGTGCTTGGCAATGGCTGTTTTAAGCGTTTCAGGGAACCCCCACGACTGGCAGAGGAGTTCACCGGCCCGGGCGTGAGTCACGCCCAACGTGTGCTCCTCGATTGAGATCAGGGCCTCTGCACTGGAGCTCGCTTGAGTGAGAAGCCCCGCGTATAGATCGGGAATACATTCCATTAATACTAAAACACCCAGGTCGTGCAGGAGTCCGGCGGTAAATGCTTCCTCGGCTAAAGGATAGGCGAGCTGCTTACTGATCTCCTGTGCCGCCAGTGCTGCTCCCAAAGAGTGCTCGAGGAATTTCGTCATGTGCCGCTTCAAGTTCCTTTTGCCACGGAACAAGTCGAGGACGGAGATGCTGAGAGCAATGTTGCGTGTAGCGGGAAGTCCGAGGATGACCACAGCCTGCGTCACAGTGGTGATTCGCCGAGGGAATCCATAGAAAGGCGAGTTGACGATTTTGAGCATGCGTGCGGACAAGGCCGGACTTTTCATGATCACCGCGGCAATTTCCTTAGCGGAAATGCTCTCTTCTAGGGATATGCTAATGAGACTCCTGACCTCAGCGGGAAGCACCGGAAGGGAATTGGTTGTCAGGATTCGTTTTTCAATTTCATGTGCCGTCACGTGGGAATCCTTCCCAAGAAATCATGGATTGTCTGGAAGAAATGCTGCCTACCCTGCATTCCTTGCAGGAAAGACGATCTCCTATTTGAAGTTCTTTTGTCCTATCGGCAATTTCCGAAAAAAGGATTAGCCATCCGGCAGACTCGGTACATACACGCCAGCTTGCCAATAGGAAACGCTGTAAGTATCAGAACTGTTGGAAGATATTTCCGAGAGGGGATTTTCAACCCAGGGAAATCAGTTCTGGCTGTCTCTCTACGGAGGCGTTCACTTGGAAGAGGAGCCAGCAGAGAAGCTTTCCAGAGGATGGATGGATTGGAGTCCCCCTGGGGAGGGGAAAATGGTCGGGACGACTGGATTTGAACCAGCGACCCCCTGCTCCCGAAGCAGGTGCGCTACCAGGCTGCGCTACGTCCCGACCGGAGGGTCACTCTGATACGTGAGGAATTATAAGGCATACCACCCTGAGAAGTCCAGATAACCATTTTATTCCTTCCAACCGTGCTCTCCGATGAGTTTGACGAAGACACAATTGGAAAGCTTCTGAGTCCGGATCCCGTTGGGCCCCTTGGAGATCTTGCAGAGAATCTGATAGGATTCTCCCCCTACGGGAATCACGAGGCGACCGCGTTCTGCCAACTGATCGATAAAGACCCGGGGGATTTTGGGGGCCCCTGCTGTCACCAGAATGGCATCAAAAGGGGCCTGCTCTGCCCATCCATAGCTGCCATCGAAGATCTTAATCGCGACATTGTGATAGCCCAGAGCGTCCAAGACTTCGCGTGCTTTGAGGGCAAGGCTCTTAATACGCTCGATAGAAAAGACTTGCTCCGCGAGCTCTGCAAGGATTGCTGTCTGATATCCGGAGCCAGTACCGATTTCCAGAACTTTTTCGGTTCCTGTGAGATCCAGGGCCTCGGACATGTAACCTACAATGTAGGGCTGCGAAATCGTCTGCCCCTCGCCGATGGGGAGAGGGTAATCCCCGTAGGCTCTCTCGCGAAGGGCAGGCTCCATGAAGAGATGACGGGAAACCTTTCTCATGGCCTTAAGAACACGCTCATTTCGGATTCCGCGTTGGATCAATTGCAGCTCCACCATCTGATTTCTCTCTAGCTCGAAGTCCATCGCTGGCCTTAGGTTCCCAGAAACGAGGAAACCCCGCAAAATGCAGGGTTTCCTCGTTTATTAGCTACCGGATGAAGACTGGTCGGGGCGACTGGATTTGAACCAGCGACCACCTGAACCCCATTCAGGTGCGCTACCAGGCTGCGCTACGCCCCGACATTTTCCCACCAATAATAATATAGGCTTTGATGACACGGGAAGATCATTTTTCTTGCTCTGCGTCCAGGGCTTGTAGGATGCTCTCGAGTTCTTTTTTGCAATGGGCCAAGGTCCGCCCCAACTCCTGATCCGCAAAACCGAGGGGGAGCTGCTTTTGCTCCAAGGGAGTCGATGAACGGGTGAAATGCTTTCGGGCTCCCGCGATGGTGAATTTCTCCGCGTAAAGCAAACGCTTGATTTCCAGCACGGTCTCCACGTCCTTGCGTTGATAGGTACGCTGTCCCGCGCGGTTTTTCGTCGGACGAAGTTGGGGAAACTCCGTTTCCCAATAACGCAGCACATGAGGCTCCACTCCGGCAACCTCCGCCACTTCCCCGATTTTAAAGAAAAGCTTGTCCGGAATGGTTCCCATCAAGTTCTCAGTGGTCGCTTGCCGGTACCGTTATTGACCACTTCTTTTAAGATCTGGCTAGGCTTGAAGGATAGAACCCGGCGTGGAGAAATTTCGATTTGCGTGCCGGTTTTTGGATTGCGACCGAGTCTTTTCTTTTTGTTCCGCACGAGAAAACTGCCAAAGCCGACAATGTGAACCTTCTCGCCACGATTGAGGGTCTCCTTGACCATCTGGAATACCACCTCCACAGCTTCGGTAGCCTCGGCGCGGGTAAACCCCACCTTTTCGTATACGAAATCAATGATGTCTGCCTTTACCATCTCGCGACCCCTTTGTGCAAAAACGACCGGAGGAAATATCTTTCTGGAGCGGGAATTTGCCCATCGCAGTGTCTTGAGACTTGCTTCATCTGAACCCGGAGAAGAATGCAAAAACAACTTATAAGAAAACACCCCTAGAGTCAATAGCCGTCACTTATTTTTTTACCATACGGATTTCCGGATGAAGCCCCTGGGCCGAAAGACGTGCCTTCGCTTTCACGGCCTGTTCATAGGTTTTAAAGCCGCTCACAAAGACGATTGTGGTTTCTACCTCGATCGATCGGCGAATGATCCGCCAGGGACCGCTCTGTTCCTTAAGAGAGCTGCGCTGGGACCGAGCTCCGGGAAGATCCTCGAAGATCCCCGCCACGACTGCCTGTTTGCCGTCTTCGATGGGGCGAATCGTCGTCTTGATTCCCTGGCCATCGATCTGTCTTTGGCGGCGCTGGGCCAGAAGAGCGGAGGTAAATTCTCCGCCTACGACAAGATACATTTCCGCCTTGCGTCCTACCTTGGTCTGCTGAGACTTATATCCCGAGCGTTTGATCTGGCTTTGGGCCTTCTGGAGGCAATCATCGGACAGACAAGAAGCAACCTCCACCTGATAAATCCCGGCGGCAGAAGATTTTAGTCGCGCGCTCCCCTTTTTCTTCCTGGTAGCGGCTTGTGAGGCCGGCGCTGGCGGCGTGATGGCTTTCTCCGTCCGGATGCCGGTTTTCGGTTCAGTTTTCTCAACGGTGGGAGTCTTGGAAGGCTTAGGAGCCGGAGTCTCTTTGATCGGTGAAGACGGGGCAGGAATGGCCGGTGCTGCCTCGGACGGCTTTTGCGGCGGCAACGGCTCAATGGGGATCCGTTCGATGCTTTCTGTGGGTTTTGCTTTTTCCGCAGGCTTGGCTTTTTCGGGGATGCGCTGAGCCGCCTCGAGAAGAGCCCCGGGTGCCTTATCGACCGGTTGAGGTTGCGCGCCCGGCTTCTGAATTCGCATCGGAGAGGGTCCCTTCCCAGGAGAAGTGGGTTGCTTGGATGTGAAATAAAGCCAGCTGCCCACCGCCAGCAAAATGACCGTCAGGACGACCAGCCTTTTCACGCGCGGCTTGGATTCCCCCGGGCTTGCCGAAGAACTTGGAGAATCGACACGCTCTTCCGGTTTGTCTTCAGGATCCTGCGTTCCGGACTGCAGGCCGTGTCCACGTTTGAGCAGATTAAAGGACCGCATGGTTTAACGCCTCACTCCTTTTCCGCTGCCTTCTTAGCCTCTACGATGATCTTCTCGGCCAGATGGGGCGGAACTTCCTCGTAGTGGGAGAACTCCATGGTGAAATCACCTCTACCGCCCGTCATGGAACGAAGATCCGAAGCATATTGGAGGACTTCCGACATTGGAGCTTGGGCCTTGATGGCCTGATGTTGGTTGGCCAGCGGGGTCACTCCCGAGACACGGCCACGTTTGGAGTTGAGATCACCGATGATGTCCCCCATGGAATCATCCGGAACGATCACCTCCATGCTCATGGTGGGCTCCAGGAGGACGGGATTCGCCTCCATAATGCCCTTTTTGAAGCCCAACGACCCGGCAATCTTGAAAGCCATTTCGGAGGAGTCCACTTCATGGTAGGAGCCATCGAAAAGGATCACTCGAAAGTCGACAACCGGGTAGCCAGCCAGTACCCCTTGATCTTTGGCTTCGACAATTCCTTTCTCCACGGCAGGGATGTACTGACGCGGGATCGCACCACCCACGATCTTATCAACGAATTCAAACCCACCTCCCCGGGGCAGAGGTTCGATTTCGATCCAGGTGTCACCGTATTGTCCGCGACCGCCGGTCTGCTTCTTATACCTGCCCTGAGCCTTAGCCTTTCCTCGAATCGTCTCTTTGTATGGGACCTTCGGAGTTTTCATTTCCACTTCGACTCCGAATTTTCGCTTGAGTCGCTCCAGTATCACCTCAATATGAACCTGGCCCATTCCTGACAGAATAAGCTCCTTGGTTTGAGGATCCCGCTTGGTCCTCAGTGTAGGATCTTCCTCCATAACCCGTGCCAGGGCGTTGCTGAGCTTTTCTTCGTCCCCCCGGGTTTTGGGGGCGATGGCGAAGGAGATGACCGGCTCCGGAAACTTGAGGGGAGGATACTTTATGGCCCCCTTTTCATCGCACAACGTGTCTCCCGTGGTCGTCGCTTTGAGTTTCGCAACGGCTCCGAAATCGCCGGCGCTGACTGACTCCAGCGGTTTCTGATTCTTTCCCAGGATTCCATAGATCTGCCCGATTCTTTCCCGGGTTTCCTGAGTCTTGTTATAGCAGTGGGAATCCGAGGAAATGGTACCCGAGTAGACTCGAAAAAGGCTCAGTTTCCCCGCGAAGGGATCCGCAATGGTTTTGAAGACCAGAGCGGAGAAAGCCGCATTGTCGTCAGGGGAGCGCTCCACTACCTCTCCCTGAGAGTTAACCCCCTTGGGCATGGGACTGTCCTTGGGAGAGGGCAGGAAACTCATGATTGCGTCGAGCAGCGGCGGGATTCCTATGTTGCGGAGGGCGGATCCGCAGACGACCGGGACGAGTTTTTGGGCCAGAGTTCCACTGCGCAATCCCGTTTTCAGGGCCGTCTCTTCCAATTCACCTTTCTCCAAATACTGCTCGAGCAAGGTATCATCACTTTCGGCCACCACTTCGACGAGTTGGCTGAGATACTCGTCAACTTCTCCCTCACGATCCGGGGGGACGGGTTCTTCCGTCATCTTTCCGCTGCCGTCCGGGGAAGCGACATAGGCCTTCCTTGCCAACAGATCGATCACGCCGGAAAAGTGATTGTCCCGATACAAGGGAAGCTGGAGAACGACCGGACGTTGAGAGAAGGCGGTCTTCAAGTCCTCGACGGCTTTAACGAAGGCCGCTCTTTCATGATCCATTTCATTGATGAAGACGATTCTGGGAAGATGGTTGTCATCGGCGAACTTCCAAACCTTGTGGGTTTGAACCTTGATACCGGAGACGGCTCCGACCAGGGCCAGAGCGCTGTCCACGATGTGCAGACACCCCTGAGTGTCGGCGGTGAAGTTTGCGTCTCCAGGCGTATCGATGAAGTTGATCTTGTTCCCCTTCCAGCGGCAGAAGGCCAGCGCCGAACTGATAGTGGTCCGGCGCTTGATTTCATCGGGATCCGCGTCCATTATGGAAGTTCCGTCCTCGACCTTTCCCGGACGATCGGTAGTACTCGTGGTGAAGAGAATGGCTTCGGAAAGGGACGTTTTCCCTCCTCCTCCGTGGGAGATGATGGCCAGGTTTCGCAGGTTCTCGATGGGGAATTCCCTCATTCCAACAACCTCCTTTCCTCCCCTTCGGGGTTGTATTTCCCCGAATTATCATCAGAGGGCGGACACGATGCGAGGAATTTTCTTTAGTTACAAGAATTTAAGCTTAACATCCATCCTCTAATTTTGTCAAGGCAACTTGGATTCTAACTTATATGCTTTTGCGTCGCATCCGGGTACGCTGGTCATACCTCCTCTACGGGGGCCGGCCGTGCACTCACCAGGCTAGCCTCGGTCCCGCCGGCCTCGGAGGGCAAGTCGAACCGGACTCCCCTTAAAACCGAACCGTTGCCGCAACGAATTTTTCAGGTAACGCAGGTAGGAAAAGTGAATCCCCTCGGGATGACTGACAAATGACACGAAGGATGGAGGAGCCGATTTTACCTGGGTGTGGTAGAAGAACTTGATGGACTTTCCCCGATAACTCGGAGGAGGGTTTCGGGAAATGATCTCTTCCATAAGGGAGTTGAGCCTCGAGGTGGAAATCTTCTTTTGCCTTTCCCGATAAAGACTTCGCACGGTGGGCAGAACTCGTTGCACTCCAGCTCCGGTGCGGGCGGAAATCCGCAGAATGGGAGCGTAGTCCAGGAACCTCAGTTGACGGCGAACTTCTTCCTCTAAATGGGCTTTCACCTGGGGGTCCCGAGGAACGAGATCCCACTTGTTCAAGAGCAGCACCGAACCGGCCCCGGAGTCTTCAATGTAGCTGGCAATTTTGGCGTCTTGCTCCGTCACGCCCGTGCTGGCGTCGAGAAGAAGGAGCGCCACATCGCAGCGTTGCAGATTTTTTAAGGCCATGATCACTGAATATTTTTCAATTCTCTGTGTCACCCTCCCCTTGCGACGGATGCCGGCGGTGTCAATGAGCACGTAGCGCTGCCCGTCCGCCACAAACTCCGCATCAATTGCGTCGCGGGTCGTGCCGGGTTCCTCGTCCACGATCACTCGCTGCTGGCCCAGCAAGCTGTTGACCAGGGAGGATTTCCCCACGTTAGGCTTTCCCACCACGGCGACCCGGATCCCTTCCGCTGAGGCATTCTCTTCGGCGGGAACGACCCTTAGGCGGTTGACCATTTCGTCGAGAAGCTCGGCGACCCCCAGTCCGTGCTCTGCGGAGACCGGCCAGAGAGGCTCGATACCCAAGGTGGAAAATTCCGGGACGTCCTTTTCCTTCTCCATGGTGTCTGCTTTGTTCAGGACCGCGAGGAAAGCTTTGCCATGCCGGCGTAGGAGAGCAACGATCTCTCGATCGATCGGGGTCAGTCCCTGGCTTAAGTCAAAAACTACGAGTATGAGGTCGGCTTCCTCGATAGCCAAGAGGGTCTGTTCGAGGACCTGGGCAGACAAACCTTTTTCGGATCTCTCGAACCCTCCCGTATCTACCGCCACAAACGGCGTTCCA
>DATEAK010000321.1:0-5436 GCA_035288405.1 bacterium
CTACTGGCCGTCATGTTGATGATCCTCCCCCACTTCTTCTCCTTCATGGGGCTCACCACCGCCTTACTGCACAAGAAGGTGCCTTTCAGATTGACGGCCAGAACCCGATCCCACTCCTCTTCGGGCATTTCGATAAACAAAGAATGCGGATAAATTCCCGCGTTATTGACCAGGATATCGACAGGCCCCCAACGCGTTGTGACCTGGGCAATCATGGATTCCACTTGAGAAGCCTGAGACACATCGGCTTGAACCACCATGGCCTCTCCTCCCCGTTGTTCGATGCCACGAGCGACTTGCGCTGCGTTCTCAGGACGGCGCTCGTAGTTGACGGCGACTTTGGCTCCCCTGCTGCCCAGAAGTTCCGCTACGGCTCTACCAATCCCACGGCTCGCCCCCGTGACCAGCGCAACCTTTCCCGAAAGTTCCACGGGCTCTCCTTCCCAAACCAGAAACCGACTCTCGTTAATAGAGCAACGATCCCCCGTTGACGTGGAGGGTTTGCCCCGTAATGTAAATGCTTGCCGGTGACGCGAGGAAGAAGACAGCCTCGGCAATTTCGTCAGGCTCTCCGGCTCGCTTCATAGGAATTGGGTCAATCCTCTTTTTCCATTCCTCATCCGTATACAGTCCTCGCACCCGCGGCGTGGCAATACGCCCCGGCGCCACCGCATTGACCCGAACATGATACGGGGCCATCTCCTGGGCTAAGGCTTTGGTGAACCCCACCACCCCCGCCTTGGCCGCCGAGTAGTGGGCTCGGGTGGCGTTCCCCGTAAATCCGTAAATGGAAGAAATGTTCACAATGGCTCCCGAGCGCCGCCCCATCATCGTGGGGAGAACGGCTTTGGAGCAAAGAAAAGTACCCTTGAGATTCACATCCACGATGAAATCCCACTCCTCCTCGCTCATCTCCGCCACGGCTTTTTGCAGAGATCCTCCGGCCACATTGACGAGGATATCGATCCGTCCCAGGCTCTTCGTGGTTTCCTCCACCATGCGGGCCACATCGCTGCTGCGAGTTACGTCAACCGGAAGGGCAATGGCTTTCCCACCGCCGGCCCGGACTTCTTCCGCCACCGTGCGGGCATTCTCCGCAGAGAGATCGGCGATGGCAATCACAGCCCCTTCCCTCGCCAAGCGCAGGACAGTGGCCCGCCCGATGCCGCCGCCTCCCCCGGTGACAATCGCCCCTTGATCCTTCAGTTCCATGCTCTTCTCCTCACAATTCAAATCAAACTTTGCTGTAGACCCAAGAGAATTCGGCTGGCTCCATCAGACCTCAACTCCTCAGCACGGGAAAATCCCAGATCAAGATGCGTGAGGGTCTTTCATGTAAAAAATCTGTCCCGTCACATAACTGCTGGCCTCCGTGACAAAGAACAGGGCCGTGCCGACAATGTCCTGCGGCTTGCCCGCTCCGCCTTCCAGCGGGTGGCGGCGCAGGCGCGCTTCAACGACTTCAGCCGGCGAATTCCCCCGGTACATGGCCGTGTCCGTGGCGCCGGGTCCGATGGCATTGATCCGGATATTGTAAGGGGCCAGCTCCACGGCCAGCGTCCGGGTCAGCGCGCTGACGCCCGCCTTGGAGGCAGAGTAGTGGGAGCCGTTCGGAAAACCCGCCTCTCCCCGTCCGGAGGTCAGGGTTAAGATACACCCTTGCCGGCGCCCGACCATATGCCGCGCCGCCGCCTGGGTGCACAGGAAAACCCCCTTGAGGTTGACGGATAGGACCCGATCCCACTCACTTTCCGGCAGGTCGGCCACCGAACCCCGGCTCAAAATGCCTGCCGCATTGATCAGAATATCAATCCGGCCCCAGCGGGACAGAACGTCCTCCACCACCTTCTGAACCTCGGACTTCTTGGCAATATTCACCCCGAGACCGAAGGCCTCCCCGCCCTGACGAACGATTCCGGCAGCGGTCTCTTCAGCGGACTCCACGGACAGATCCGCCGCAGCCACGGCGATTCCGCGTTGGGCGAGACCTTGACTCAGGGTCCTGCCGATTCCGCCACCTCCTCCGATCACCAATGCGACTTTTCTTTCAACTTCGACCATGAAAGTTCACCCCTTCCTTCTGTGTCCTGCTAATTTCCACTCGTAAGATTCATTTAAATTTGACCATAAAAAAGACCGGTCTCGAAGACCCCCCCTCGGGTTTCGGGTTCGTCACAGTGATCGGAAAGGTTCCCACACGTCGCAACAGCCGGCCGGGTATCGCGGCCTTTATCTCCGTGGGACTGATGAACTCCGTCCTCAAGCCCACCCCATCAAGCCGCACCACGGACTCCGGCTGGAAGGAAGCCCCCATTACGGAAATCTCCGTTTCGGCATCTTCCTCGGTGCCGATGATCGGAGAGATCTTCTCGATTTGAGGCAGAGGATTCCCGTAGAACTCCTCATGGCTGGGGCGCGGAATCGGATTGGTAAATTCCCGGTGAAATCCGGGATCAAGAACACGCCCGCCCTGAATGACCCGGTCGATTTTCTGAGTATTGGAAATGCTCTCGAGGGGATTCGCCCGAAGCAACACGAGGTCCGCCAGTTTTCCAGCAGCAATACTCCCAAGGTCCTTTTCTTTCTGAAGAAAATCCGCCGCCACCGTAGTAGCCGATTGCAGAGCTTGCATGGGGGTCATGCCCGCCTCGACCAGAAGTTCCAGTTCCCGGTGGAGTCCAATGCCGGGCGCGACGGCCCCTGTATCGGACTCAGCGACGACTCTTCCTCCGGCCTTGGCTAACTGACCGATGAAATCCCGGTGATGAATGAAACCCTGCCTCAGATCTTCAAAGCGGTACTTGCTCGTGGCCCCGTACACCGCGTTGTAGTTGTCCAGCCAATAACGGCGCCGGAGGTGCGTCCCCCCGCCGACGTCAACGAGCGTGCCTCCCCGGATGACCAGTGCTTGACTCACGGTCTCCTCCGACGGCTAGCGGCCAAAGACGCGCTTTTGGGCTTCCCGCAGGTAGCTCATGTCGATGAACTTGGTTGCCGGCGGGTAGGGCTTTTTCAAGTCCCCCATCTCTCCCAGGCTCTCGACCACCCGTTCCACTCCCTTCTCGGGAACGGTTCCGTCCAGGGGCTGGATATTCTTAGTGATGTAGTACTCGTAGGCCCGATCCGCATAATCCACGGGGACACCGGTTTCTTTGGCGGCAATTTCAACGGCCTCCTTGCGGTTGGCGTGAATCCAGCGGTTCGCCTTGAGAATGCCTTCCAGGAAATCGACCACCTTCCCCGGATTCTCTTTCGCCCACTTGCCTCCCACGTTGATGTCGGTGAACTGGAACTCCTTCACGTATTGGGAGAGATTACTCAGTTCCGGATACCCCTTGTCCATGGCGAGGTAGTTGGTGGGGATCATGAGCATCACCGCCGAGACGTTACCGGCTTCCAGGGCGACCACGCGTTCCTGCGTGGAACCCACCTGGACCATCTTGTAGTCCCGCGGGAACTCCAAGCCGTTGGCCCGCATGATCTCCTGCATGAGAACGGTCGTCCCGCTCTTAATTCCCGAGACCCCCAGGGTCGTCCCCTTCAGATCCTTCAGGGCTTTGTACTCCTTGCGGGCCACCAGGCTAAACACAGGCACGTTGTTCAGGGAAGCGATGATCTTCATATCCTGGCCCTGCTCGACCAGCCGGATCACTCCCTCGGCGGCACTGGTGGAGAACTGGATGGAGCCGGCCAGAAGCGCCTGAGCTTCCACGTCCAGGGCGCGTAGTACCGAATAACCTACGTCCATCCCTTTATCTTTGAAAAAACCCTTCTGCTGTCCGACCCAAACAGGAAGGTAAGCTTGATTTTTCCCCACCATCCCTACGGTGATTTTCTCCGCAGCGGAAACCAGTGAGGCCGCGACAGAAAAAAGCAGGACCGCGACCAGAATCGAGAACCCCTCTCTCCTAGCAGTGCGCATGATTCTTTCCTCCGCTGTGAAATCTCTAGAGTGTATCAAATAGTTTCCCAAACCCTTCGACCCGGGCCCGAATATGGAGGCGCCGGAACGCCCACCAGACCATGGCCTGCGTGAGCCGTGAGCCGGATTCAATGTAGATGAACTCGACGTCGAGCCCGTTCTTGGCCGTAAGTCCCGCCTCTTTGGAGATCCAAAGGGCACTATTGCTCCCCGTAATGGCGTTGTATCCCACCCGCATCTTCTCCAGCTTCTGAGCAGCCGCCTGCCCGCCGGAACTTAGGAGAAACAGGAGCATAAGGCAACCGGCCAAAACCGCGATTCCTGGTTTTCTGATCATGTGTGAATCCCCCTTTCCCTCCCATCGAAACCCGAACAAGCTCCCGGGAATCGAAGGGACTATGACCCGATGCACGGACAAAGCGTCAACCGACGATACTCCGACCCCGGAAGTGTAGGCTGGAAATTGCTTTTACAGGACGAAGCTTATAGATATTCTAAACCAGACGTGGAAAATGGGTCAATGGGATTCTGTAGCGCTTCTTTAGCAACGAACTCGTCGAGTCTTCATGAGGAGGGGATCGTGAGAAAGCTTACCCGTTTCTTGCTTTTATCCTTTGTTCTAGCGCTGGTCAGTACCGCCCAGACCTTCCTGACGAGGGACCGATCCGAAGCATCTCAAGCCCAATCTCAGCCCATCCAATTGGCCCCGTTCGAGCCGACTCCCATGGAGGTAGTGGTCCGCATGCTCGCTCTGGCGGAAATCCGTGAAAAAGATGTACTGTACGATCTAGGCTCAGGAGACGGGCGGATCGTCATTGCCGCCGCCAAGAGATATGGGATCCGCGGAGTCGGTGTCGACATTGATCCCGAACTGGTCCGGAAGTCCCGGGAAAATGCGCGTAAGGAGGGCGTCGAACGCTTGGTTGAATTTCGCCGGCAAGATGCGCTGACCGTCGATCTCTCCGAGGCTACGGTGGTCACCTTGTACCTTTACCCAGACGCCAACTTGTTGCTACGACCCATATTGCGGAGTCAATTGCGGGCCGGAGCGCGCGTTGTCTCCCACGATTTCGATATGGGGGATTGGAAACCCGTCCTGTCCGAAAAGCTCAGAGATAACCAGGGAGAGGATCACATCATCCATCTCTGGCGCATCGAAAAGTAAGCTCGCTAAGATAACCGTCAGCAATCAGCTTTCAGCACTCAGCTTCAGAGTCCTGATGCTCTTCACCCTTCTCCGAATTTCCGGCTGATTGCTGACCGCTGACTGCTTTCGAGCTCAAGGACGTCGCAAGCGCTTCGGGAGCCGCACCCATAGGATGGGTACCCGCATCCTGGGTGTGGGCGCTCCCTCGGAGCCCGTCGATCCGCCCCTTTCTTCCAGGAAAAACCGATGGCAGTGAGTAAGTTCCGAATGGGGGTTGACAGGGGAAAAGGGCATGAGGTAGAAGACGGAAGACGTTTGTCCCCTTTTGTGCTTCGTGCTTTCAGCGAGGAAACCGCGTGATACTGGA
>DATEAK010000322.1:0-29499 GCA_035288405.1 bacterium
GAAAACGGGGAACCCTGTTTCAAAGAAATCCTCTTTGAGCGGGATGAAGGAGTGCGGCCGGATACCTCCATGGAAGGGCTGGCCAAGCTGAAACCGGCCTTTAAACTCAGGGGCACCGTCACGGCAGGTAATTCTTCTCAAACCAGCGACGGAGCCGCCGCCGTGGTGATTATGACCCGCGAGAGAGCTCGGGACCTGGGGCTCAAGCCCATGGCGAGCTTTCGAGCTTACGCTCTGGCAGGGGTCCCCCCCGAACTCATGGGGATCGGCCCTGTGGAGGCTGTTCCCCGGGCTTTGAAAATGGCCGGAATCAGTCTGAAAGACGTTGACCTCTTCGAGCTCAACGAAGCGTTTGCGGCCCAAGCGCTCTGCGTGATCCGCCAGTTGGGACTCGATCCGGAAAAGGTCAACGTGAACGGCGGGGCCATTGCGTTGGGTCACCCCCTCGGGTGCACGGGAGCGAAGCTTACGGCCACTCTGCTCCAGGAGATGAAACGCAGGCAGGCCCGCTTTGGTGTGGTCACCATGTGCATTGGAGGAGGGATGGGCGCTGCCGGAGTTTTTGAGCGGACTGATTGAGGGAACGGGGAACCGGCACAAAAATCGGAACGACCGACAGTGCCGGAAGTTCCAAAAAGAGGAAATCTGACATGCCCGCAAAGCCCATGACCAAAGGGGGAATTTTTCTTCTCCAAGAAACTCCACCCCACGAAATTTTCACGCCGGAAGACTTCACCTCCGACCAGCAGCTCATTGCGCATACGGCCCGCGAGTTCATCGACAAGGAGGTCTTACCTCGAATTGGGGAGATTGAAACTCTGCCTGCGGGCTTGAACCGGCAACTGCTGACCAAAGCAGGGAAAGTGGGCCTCCTCATGATGGACGTCCCCGAGGAGTACGGAGGAATGGGACTCGACCTCTCCACCTCCATGCTCGTCTCTGAAACCGTGGGGAGAAGCGGAGGCTCCTTCACGGCGACCATCAGCGACCACATTGGCATCGGCACTTTGCCGATCATCTACGCGGGCAGCGATTACTTGCGTAAGAAATACCTGCCCAAACTGGCAACCGGTGAACTTTTGGGAGCCTACGCCTTGACCGAGCCCTGGTCCGGGTCCGACGCCATGGGTGCCCGGGCTTCGGCTGTCTTGAGCCGGAACGGCCGCCACTATGTTTTGAATGGGGTAAAACAATTCATCACAAACGCCGGTTTTTCGGATCTGTTCACGGTGTTTGCCAAAGTGGACGGGCAAAAGTTCACATCCTTCGTCGTGGAAGCAGCCTGGCCCGGAGTCTCCACCGGCCAGGAAGAGCACAAGATGGGACTCAAAGGCTCCTCAACACGGCAGCTGATCCTGGAGAACGTCCAAGTTCCCGTGGAAAACGTCCTGGGAGAGGTGGGGCGAGGACACGAGGTCGCCTTCAACATGCTGAACCTGGGCCGCCTCAAGCTGGGAGCCGCCTGCGTAGGCGCTGCCAAAGGACTCATTGAGACGGCCGTAGCCTATGCAAAACAGCGTCACCAGTTTGGTAGACCCATCGCTTCTTTTGGACTCATCAAGCACAAGATTTCTGAAATGACGCTGAAGACTTTCGTATGTGAGAGCATGGTGTACCGTACGACAGGGCTGATTGATGCTTCCATGGAAGATCTGGACCGGATGGATTCGGAATATAGTCAGAAGGCCGTGCGCAATATCGGCGAGTACGCCGTGGAATGCTCCATGCTCAAAGTGTATGGCAGCGAGGCCCTGGATCTGGTCGTGGACGAGGCCGTACAGATCTTCGGGGGCTACGGCTTCATCGAGGATTATCCCGTGGCCCGGGCCTACCGGGATTCGCGCATCAACCGGATCTTCGAGGGGACTAATGAGATTAACCGGCTGCTCATTTCCGAAACCCTTCTGCGCCGTTCACTGAAAGGGGAGATTCCTTTTGTCGAAGCGGCCCGGACAGCGGCCGGGGAGATTCTATCTCCTGGTACCGCCCAGCAAAGCGCCGGCGGCAAAGTCTTGGAGGAGGAACGCGGTTTTCTGTCCCAGGCCAAGAAAGGGTTCCTGCTGTGCGCGGGAGTTGCAATCCAACGCTATCTGGACCGGATCGAAGAGGAGCAGGAGGTCCTGGGAATGATGGCCGACATGGCCATGGCCATTTTCGCGACGGAGAGTTGCCTCCTGCGCACCCTGAAGCTCATCGAAAAGCAGGGGTCCGAGAAGTGCCGGATCCCGATCCTTCTTTCCCGGCTCGCGATGGCATCACTCCTGGAGGAGATTAACGGCACCGGCCGCACACTTCTCGCCACGGCCGCGGAAGGTGACGAACTCCAAGCTCAACTTGCGGGCTTGAGCAAGCTCACCCGTCACACTCCGACGAACGCAGTGGCCCTGCGCCGCCAGGTGGCCGATCACATTTTGGAAGCTGAGAAATACCAGATCCGCTAGAGGATGGCGGACAGGCCCCGGCGCAACATGATCACCGCCAGGAAAAAGAGGAGGACCAGGATGAAGCGGAAGAAGACCTTCTGGTCGACTCTCTTGAGAACCCACTGGCCCACAACAAAACCCAAGGCAGTGGGGATGCACACGAGAAGCGAGAGGACAAAAAGCTTCTGAGTCAGAAGCCCCGTGGCCACCAGCCCGCCAATGCGCGCAATCGTACTCAGGACATAGATTAAGGAGATCCCGCTTACAAACTCCTCCTTGGTAAGACCGAGGCAGTACAGGTACATGACCAGTGGAGGAGCTGAGATGGAGGTCATCCCTCCCAGGACCCCCGCGACCAGACCGATCCAGGGGGCATACCTGACTTCATGATGAAGCGGGATCCGGAAAGACGGGCGCAAGAGGGAGTAGGCAATAAAAATCAGAAGCGCCACGCCCAGAATCAGGAAGAGAACGGAGCCTGAAAAGGATGCCAGAGCTTTTGTGCCGATGAGCGTTCCCAGCACCGAAAAAAACGCCAGGAAGCCGAACCGGCGCAATGAGGTCTTGAAGTATCCCCCCTGGAAGGCCTGAACCGCATTGGTCAACAGAACCGGGATGCTGACCACAACCACGGCGAAGGCAACCCCCGCGAAGTTTGCCAGGATCGGAGTCGTCACCTGCGGCAAGCCGATCCCCGAAGCCCCCTTGACGATGCCCCCCAGGATAAAAACCGCAATCGTGCTCCACAGATGCTGCTCCACCCGCCCTCCCGAAAAGAAAAAAATGAATCGCTGGACAATAACGCCGGACTATATCCGAACGAGCGAGAGATTTCAACAAGGGAAGACCGGCACAGGCGGCGAGCGGAGTTGGGGTGCTTGACTTTTCCCGGGCCCGCTGTTATCTAGAAAAAGCTCTCTTACTTTCCACGCACCGGTTACGGTCCTGCGAAGCTTGCTTGCCCTGCACGGCGCTGGCAGAGGAAGGAACGTCATGTCGAAACTACGCATCACCCTGGCTTGTGGGGACTACGACCGCACTCGGGCGCTCGTGGACGGTCGCGTACAGCCCGAAGGGATCGATCTCAATTATATCCAGCTGCGGCCGGAAGAGATTTTCTGGCGCATGCTCCGCGACCATGAATTCGAAGCCTCCGAAATGTCCATGTCTTCCTACCTCATTGCCCGGGATCGGGGCGAGCCGTCCTTAATCGCTCTGCCGGTGTTTGTGTCTCGCATGTTTCGCCATTCTTGCATTTACATCAACACGAAGTCCGGAATCCGCGAACCCAAGGACCTGGTGGGAAAACGGGTCGGGGTCCCGGAATATCAGATCACCATGGCCCTGTGGGTGCGCGGTCTTCTAGAACACGAATATGGGGTCTCCCCCCATCAGATGATCTGGTTCACGGGGGGAGGAGAACAACCGGGCCGGCAGGAAAAAATCCCTCTCCACTTACCTCCCGATCTGCAAATCCATCCCATCCCGGCTCACAGGACGTTGGCCGACATGCTCGAATCCGGGGAAATTGACGCACTGGTCATTGCCTACATGCCCTCCATCTTCCTGCGCGGGGCTCCCCATATCCGTCGCTTGATTCCAGACTACCGGAAAGTGGAGCAGGAATATTATCGCCGGACCCGCATCTACCCGATCATGCACACGATCGTGCTGCGAGGGGATATCTACGATCAAAATCCCTGGGTTGCCCAGAGTCTCTACAAAGCGTTTTGCCAGTCCATGCGCCTGTGCCAGGCTTCTCTGTACGATACGAATGCTCTGGTGTGTTCCATCCCATGGCTCATCGCCGAGATTGAAGAGACCCGAGACCTAATGGGGGAAAACTTCTGGCCCTATGGTGTCGGGACAAACCGCCCAACACTGGAAACCCTGACCCAGTACAGCTTTGAGCAAGGCCTGACCCGTCGTCGCCTGGAGGTCGACAGTCTCTTTGCCTCGAACACTCTGCAAGAGTTCAAAATCTAAGGAAGGCCCGGTTTCTTTGCGCCGGCGGGCAGCCAAAATCGTGGCTCGCCTGCACAAAACGTATCCAGAAGCCCGCTGTTCCCTCCACTTCAGTAATCCGCTCGAGCTCCTGGTCGCCACTGTTCTTTCAGCCCAGTGCACTGATGAGCGGGTGAACCAGATCACCCCGGCCCTCTTTCGGCAATTCCCCAGGGCCCGGGATTATGCAAACGCCCCACGACCGGTTCTTGAAGAAGCGATCCGGCTGGCCGGACTCTACCGCCACAAAGCACGCCACATCCAGGAAACCTGCGCCATCCTTGTGAACCGGTTTCAGGAGCAAGTGCCCCGGACAATGGAAGAGTTGTTGGAGCTTCCCGGCGTGGGGCGCAAGACAGCCAACGTGATTCTGGGAAATGCCTTCGGAGTCAGCAGCGGCATTGCCGTGGACACCCACGCGCGCAGAGTGGCCAACCGCCTTGAGCTTACTTCCTTCAGCGACCCCAAGAAGATCGAGCAGGACCTGTTGGTACTGATCCCCAAAAAGGAGTGGACACAGATTACCCATCTTTTCATAGAGCACGGGCGCCGGGTCTGCACAGCCCGGGCTCCGCGCTGTACCGACTGCTCGCTGTTGGAGATCTGCCCCTACCCCGGGGTCGCTCCCTGCGCTGACTCTCTCTTTCAGAGCCGTAGACCCAGCGGAAACAAATCAAGCGGTAGTTCGTGACAAATTTAGGAACAACTCCCCTTGATTTCCCACGTTCTTTGCCGTTAAGTAAATATGGAGGAGAAGAAAAACCGTGCTGCGATCCGTATTGCTTACTCTGGCTCCCCATGAAGGTGTAAAACGGTTTCTGACCGAGGCGGTTCAAGTGCGCCGGGCCGTCCGGCGCTTTGTGGCCGGTGAAACTCTTGCGGAAGCATTGCCGGCCGTTATGGAGTTGAACCGTCAGGGTCTTCAAGCCACCATGGACCACCTGGGAGAAAGCGGAGTAGACCGCCGGGGAGCCCGTCAGGCCACGGATACCTACCTGGAACTTCTAGACGTCATTTCTCGGAAACGGGTATCTTCGCACATCTCAGTGAAACTCACCCAACTGGGACTGGAGACGGACACCGAGTTTTGCCTGGAAAACATGCGGCACATCCTGGAAGAGGCAGCCAGACGCCAGAACTTCGTGCGCATCGACATGGAGGGGTCCCGGTACACGAAAAAGACCCTCGATCTCTTCCATCTGCTGCGCCGCTCCTACGGGAACGTTGGAGTGGTTCTGCAAGCGTATCTTTATCGCACCGAGATGGATCTCGAACACCTCATTCCGATGGGAACGAATGTCCGGCTGTGCAAGGGCGCTTACCAGGAAAGTGCCGAAATCGCCTATCCCAGGAAATCGGATATGGACCAAAACTACCTCAAGCTCCTGGAGAACCTGATGAGCCCCAGGGCTCAACGGGCCGGAGTCTACGTGGCCATCGCCACCCACGATGAGAAAATCATCCGGCGGGCCCGCAGCATGGCAAACCGCCTGGGATTGGACCCGCACAATTTCGAATTTCAAATGCTCTACGGCATCCGCCGGGACCTGCAGAGCCGGCTGGCCAGAGCCGGCTACCGGGTACGGATCTACGTGCCCTATGGAAAAGAATGGTACCCTTACTTTTTGCGGCGCCTGGCGGAACGGCCCGCGAACCTCGTCTTCCTCCTAAAGAACCTCTTCCGAGGTTAGCCTAATAAGAAGCCGCCCCCGTTTACGTGGAGAGTCTGTCCGGTAACGTATCGGCTCATTTCGCCAAGCAGAAAGAGGCAGGGACCCACCAGGTCCTCAGGAACTCCGATCCGTCCCATGGGAATCCCCTTCAAACGGTCTTGCGCATGGGCGGCGAATTCCTCCTCCGTAGCATCTCCCCTCAGCAGTGCGGTGTCGATGGGGCCGGGAGCTACCGCATTGACCCGAATCCCCTCGGGAGCCGCTTCCATGGCCAGAGATTTTGTGAAGCCCACGATGCCCGCCTTGGCAGCTGCGTAATGAGCGGCGTTCTTGGCGCCCTTGGCTCCAAGCCCGGAGGAGAAATTCACGATGCTCCCCGCCTTCTGGGATCTCATGGGTCCCAGTGCCTCCCGACAGCACAAGAAAGTCCCTGTGAGATGGACCTCGATCAAGCGCTTCCAGTCCGTTAAGCTGAGTTCAGCTACCGGTGTATAGCGTAAAAAGCCGGCTGCATTGACGAGCATATCCAGACGGCCATAGCGGGAGACAATATCGCCAATTGTTCCGGTGACTCCAGACTCCTGCGAGACATCGACCCGATAGGCCATGCAGCGCCCCTTTTGGGCTTGAATCTCTGCTGCAACTCGCTCCGTCCCGACCTGATTCAGATCCGCCAGGCCCACAACAGCGCCCTGCCGAGCTAATTCCAACGCCACGGCCCGTCCGATCCCCGCGGCACTACCCGTCACCAAAGCCACTTTCCCTGCAAATTCCACTTCTTCCTCCTTTCTTCTCAGTACAGGCTTCGAGATAGTCGCTGATGTTACTTCGCTCTCACTGTCGGAGTCAAACAGAGTCTCAAATTTCCTTGACTCCCCTCGGATTCATTTCGTATCATTCATTTATCGTTAACGTTTTCCGAGATCTCTTTGATTTGTTCTAAGATCAAGAAAACCCCGAGAAAGCGCAGCAAATGTCAGAGAAGAGTTCTTTCCTCAAAGGAAAACCGATCCGGCCGGAACCCATAGAAGCCGGGGCATCCGTCGCCGACCTCGTGGATAAAACCTTCCTCGCCTACAACGCGGCCAGGTTGCGGGAAGGGTGCCGTCTGTACGTGGAGAAAATGCTGCAGGAGGGTGTCACCGTCGGGATGAGCCTCACCGGCGCTTTGACCCCGGCCGGCCTGGGGCGTTCCTGTCTGATTCCCTTGATGAAAATGGGGTTCGTGGACTGGATCGTAAGCACGGGGGCCAATCTCTACCACGACACTCACTTCAGTCTTGGCTTCAATCTTCACCAGGGAACCCCGTTTTTGGATGACCGCCAGCTCCGCAAGGAACAAGTAATCCGCATCTATGACATCCTTTTTGAATACGACGTTTTGTTGTCCACGGATGCTTTCTATCGGCAGGTCATGTCTCTGCCCGAATTCCAGAAAGTGATGGGAACCGCGGAGTTCCACTATCGGGTGGGGAAATACGTACGCGAGAGGGAGCGGGCCTTGAGCGTTGAAGGGGGCAGCATCTTGTCCGTGGCCCATGAGGTTGAGGTCCCTATCTTTACTTCTTCTCCGGGAGACAGCTCGATCGGAATGAACATCGCAGCTCTGGCCCTGGAAGGGAATCAACTGCAAATTGATCCGAATGTCGATGTCAACCAGACCGCGGCTATTGTCTGGCAAGCCCGGAGAAAGGGCGGAGGCAGCGGTCTGTTCATTCTCGGCGGAGGTTCCCCGAAGAACTTCGTTTTACAGACGGAACCCTATATTCAGGAGATTCTGGGGATCGAAGACTCGGGGCACGATTACTTCCTGCAAATTACCGATGCCCGCCCTGACACGGGAGGACTTTCCGGAGCCACCCCGAGCGAAGCCGTGAGTTGGGGGAAAGTGGATCCGGACAAGCTTCCCGACGCGGTGGTTGCTTATGTGGATTCTACCATCGCTCTCCCTCTGATTACGGCCTACGCGTTTTCCCGGCGGGAGCCTCGCGAACCGAAAAGACTCTACGGCCGGTTGGAGCAGTGGACCGCGGACTTGCGTCAGAGTTTTTTGTCCTCCAAAAACTCCACCGGCAAGGGAGTCAACACCCGAGATTGAGGAAGTTCCCATGAGTCAGGAAGCGCTTGCTCGACAACCCGACCGTTCTTCAGGAAATGCTCCGGCATACAGGGCTTGGTTTCAATGCATCGCAGGATGCTCGGGCAGATATGAGCTGAACGAGATCATCTACCAGTGCCCCACGTGCGGCAACCTGCTGGAAGTGGCCCACGACTTGGATCTCCTGCGTCAAAATTCCCCGGGACAGTGGATGGCCCTCTTTGAGATGCGCTTTCGCGGCACCGATTGGCCCTATGGTAGCTCCGTATGGGGGAAGAAAGAGATGGTCTGCCCCAATGTGCACAACCGGAACATTGTTTCCACCTACGAAGGCGGCAGCAATCTTTTCTGGGCCGAGCGGCTGGGGCGCGAGCTCGGCATGGAAGAACTCTGGGTCAAGCTGTGCGGAAACAGTCACACAGGGTCATTCAAGGATCTGGGAATGACGGTCCTGGTCTCCATGGTGAAGCAAATGATCTCGGAGGGCGTGCCCATCCAGGCCGTGGCTTGTGCTTCCACCGGGGATACCTCGGCTTCCCTGGCGGCTTATTGCGCCGCGGCGGGAATTCAGGCGATTGTTTTTCTCCCCCGCAACAAGGTCTCGGTTCCGCAATTAATCCAACCTCTGGCCCATGGCGCCTTGACGTTATCCCTGGACACGGATTTCGATGGCTGCATGAAGCTTGTCCAGGAAATCTGCGCAAGAAATAACATTTACCTGGCCAATTCCATGAACTCACTGCGCTTGGAAGGGCAAAAAACGATCAGCATCGAATTGGTCCAACAATTTGACTGGGAAATTCCCGATGTCGTCATCGTTCCTGGAGGAAACCTGGGAAATATCAGTGCCATCGGGCGTGGTTTTCTCCTGTTGCGGGATCTAGGCATTATCTCGCGGCTCCCCCGCCTGATATGCGCTCAGGCTGAACGGGCTAACCCGCTCTATCGCAGTTACCTCACGGGATTCCGGAAGTACAAACCCATCAAAGCGAAGAAGACTCTCGCCAGCGCCATCCAGATCGGCAACCCGGTGAGCGTCCAGAAGGCCATGAAAGTTCTCAAAGAATTTGACGGGATTGTTGAGCAGGCAAGCGAGGAGGAGCTGGCCAACAGCGCGGCTCGTGCAGATCGCACCGGACTTTACAATTGCCCTCACACCGGAGTGGCCCTGGCCGTCCTTTTCAAGTTGTTGAAAAGAGGTGTGATTGGCCCCCGGGAACGCGTGGTGGTCATTTCAACGGCGCACGGTCTCAAATTCGCCGACTTCCAGCTCCGTTACCACTCCCGTCACCTGCGGGGAATCGAATCCCGTTATTCCAACCTGCCGGTAGAACTCCCCGCCCGAGCCGATCAAATCATGGAAACAATCTCGCGCCGCCTGGAGAAAACTTAGGGAGCCCGGTCCTCTTTGCCCTGAGAGGATTTTTTACTTTCATCCTCCAGATCCTCGTGGCTTATAGGCTCCAATTCCGATTGAACAGGATACCCTTCCGCAGCATAATCGGAGCCGGAAGATTCCTGCAGGGAAGGCTCATCTTCATAAGTAATTTCCACCTTCTCTTCCCCTCCACGGGACGGTGCTCTTCGCCTGCCCATCCAGAAGAGCAACCCGTGCCCGCGCCTTTGGGGAAAAGTGTAGGTCGGAGTCTCCTCATGGCCAAATGGTTCGGCAGTTTGCGACTGGTCTATCGGAACAGGCTCTTTCGAAACCTCCACAACTTCCGCCGTCGAGAGCTTGGCAGTGTCGGGCAACGCAGCGGGTGGGGCTTTTTCGAGAGAAGGGAAAAGAGGTTCCTGTCCCAAAGGGGGCTCAAGAAGAGGAACATCCTGCCCGGACGGGTGTCCCGACAGTATTGTCGGTTCCTCTCGAGTCGGCAAGGAGGTAAACAAAGAAGTCTCCTGGACTCCCGGATACCCTCCAGAGGTGGGTTGTTCTCGCCGGCGCCGATGTCCTCGGCGGCTGCGTCTCCGTTGGCCGGGCTCCCGGGTTTCAGAGGATTCCGGGGACACTTTGGGTTCAGGTTGTGGAACGATTTCTGGTACTGAGACCGGCTGAGAGGCCCCCTCACGGGCGGTGCCTTCCTCTACAGTCAATTCTCGGCGGATGAATTCCAGTTCGGCTTGATGGGGCATGAGCCCCTCTTCGCCGAGCACGTGGATTTCGATGTGGGAGTCTTCCTCCAAACTGAAAAGCTCCTCCCGCTTTTGATTTAGAAGATAGTTGGCCACATCCTGAGGGAGAACAACCCGGATCTCCTGAACCGTTCCGTCCTGTGCTCCTGTCTGGATACGCCGCAAAACCGCTAAGACTTGGGACTCTACCGTTTTCACCAAGCCATTTCCCGTACAATAAGGACAGACCTTGTAGCTTCCTTCTTGTAATGCGGGCTTGATGCGCTGACGCGACAGTTCCAGCATCCCGAACC
The DNA here is from genome assembly GCA_035288405.1 of bacterium. Lineage (GTDB taxonomy): Bacteria > JACPSX01 > JACPSX01 > JACPSX01 > JACPSX01 > JACPSX01. Next base: position 10,625 of record DATEAK010000322.1, read on the forward strand.
GCGAGATCCGCCCCACCTGCACCCGAGCCTTGTCCTTGCGCAATGCGTTGCGCAACATCCGCTCAATCTCTTGCTGATGCTTGCGGTCCTTCATATCAATAAAGTCGATGACGATAAGCCCACCAAGGTCCCGCAGGCGAAGCTGGCGGGCAATCTCGTTTGCCGCCTCAAGGTTCGTTCGATAGGCAGTCTCCTCGATTCCCTTGGACTGAGTCGAGCGACCCGAGTTCACATCGATGGAGACCAGAGCTTCCGTGGGTTCGATGACGATGGAGCCTCCCGATTTCAGGGAGATCTGGCGCTGGGAGATGGATTCGATTTGATCCTCAATATGGTGGAAAGAAAAAATGGGCGTCTTCTCCCGATACAGCTTCAGTCGCTTTTGATAGCGCGGCATGACGGCCCGCATAAAATCCCGGGCTCTCTTGTAAGCTTCCCGGCTGTCTAAAATGGTCTCCTCGATGTCGGGACTGAAATAATCCCGGATCGAGCGCACCACCACATCGCTTTCCTGGTATACGAGAGCCGGAGCCGCCGTCTTTTGGGCCGTGTCCTCAATCGACTCCCACAAGCGCATGAGATAGTTATAATCCCGGGCAAGCTCGCTTTTCCCCTTGTCCAGACCTGCCGTCCGAACAATGAAGCCCATTTTTTCCGGGGGATTTAACTGAGCGACTATCTCCTTCAAGCATCGGCGCTGCTCATCATTTTCGATCTTTCGGGAGACCCCGCTCACGTCGCTTCCCGGCATCAAAACCAGGTATCGACCCGGTAGAGAGATGTAAGTCGTCAGGGCGGCACCTTTCTTTCCGATCTCTCCCTTAACAACCTGAACGATAATTTCCTGGCGCTTTTTCAGGGCTTCCTGGATGCGTGGGCGCTCATTGCCCTCTACCGAGGGAGAATAGAAATCCGGGTGAACTTCAGAGAAAGGCAGAAAGCCGGCGCGGTTACCACCAAAGTCTACGAAGGCTGCCTGCAGGCTGGGTTCAATTTTGACGATATTTCCCTTGTAAATATTCCCTTTGATTTGTTCCCGGAGGGGCGTTTCGATGCTGAATTCTTCGAGGAATCCATTTTCGACTATCGCGACCCGACATTCCTCCACATCAATCGCATTAATCAACATCTTGCTCAATTCATAGACCCTCGCTGTTGAAATCCATTCCAAGAAAATTCGTAACTCCCTGCCTGAAATGGAATTATACCAGATGGTCTACAGGAACAAAGCTGAATTTGCGGCATTTTGACTTTGACAAGGGAGGCCATGGGGTATAACATGTTAGATTAAAAGAGTCGATCTTCCACCGTACACGCAAAGGTGGGTTTTTGATGTATAATCTCAGCCGCAAAGTCGATTATGCTTTCAGGGCCATTGAGTATATGGCCTTGAGGCCCCCCGGGCAAGTAGTCCACATCAAGGAAATTGCTGAAAGCCGGAATATTCCCAAGGATTTCCTCTCCAAGATTATGCGGGATCTGGTCAACCACAAAATCGTCCGCTCTCGCTTTGGTCCCGGAGGAGGTTACTGCTTAAATCGGAGTCCCGGGGAGATTTCCTTTAAGGACATCGTTGAGGCCGTCGACGGACCAGTCAATCTCCTGAGCTGCGACGATGGCATGGCGGGATGCCCCTTCTCATGTACGTGCGGGCAGCAGGCGGTATGGCGTGAACTACAAGGAAAAATTATTGAAACCCTTGATCAGTACACAATGAAAGATTTCTGTCACACCGGGAAGGCCTAGTGCCCTATCAACTTTGCAAGTTGGAACTGCACGAGGTAACTTCCCTCAATCCTTGTTTCTTGTTCGTTCAGGGGGTGATATGATTTTGCATTGGGCCGCCATTCTTGGTTTATCGCGTAAACGAAGTAGGTGGGCAAACGCTCAACAATTGCCTTCGCTGTTGAGTCCAATCACCCAAGGAGTTCATCCATGAACTGCTTTCGCAGCTTCAGCAAGGGAAGCATGGTCGTCGTGCTGCACTTGGTTCTGCTCACGCTCGGCCAACCGGTTTTCGCTGACGAGCCGCCCATTCCGTTGATCGATGCCCACAACCAGTATGACGGAACGTTCCAGCACGAAGACATCCTGCGGTTCATGGACCGCTACGGCATCGGCCGGATGATCCTGGCGCCCGCTGCCCGCGCTGACGACCGGGCGCTCGTTCAGTTCGGCGCGCAACACACTGATCGTCTCACCATCGCCGTGCGCACCAAGGACAGGCGCCTCATCCGTAACGGCGATGCGGGCGGCATCGTGGACGAAGTCCAGAGAGGAGGATACGGCGCCTTCGAGGAGCTGCTGCTCTGGCATGCGGACAAGGGCGGAACGAAAGGCGTCGCCGAGAGTCAGGTGAGCGGTGGTGAGATTACGCTCGATATCGCCGGCGCCACTGTTAGGGAACTCGTCGACGTGGCCCGGCGCCGAAATTGGCCCATGATCCCCCATATCGAGTTCGCGTCGGCCGGCGCCAAAGGCCCAGAGTTGATGAAGCAGTTCGAAGCCCTGCTCGCTTCGAACCGCGACGTGTCGTTCGGCCTCATCCACCGGGGCCAGCTCGATGAAGGCGAAGCGCGCCGCCTGATCGGAATCCACCCGAACGTCTTTTTTCTATTGTCCCAATCCACAGACCCGCGCAAAGCGCGCATTGGGTTCACTTCCATCGTCAGCTCCCAGGCGCTGGACTCGGACTGGCTGGCTCTGATCCGCGCCCATCCCGATCGATTCGTGCTGTCCTTCGATGCGTTCTCGGGGCGACTCTGGACGGAGCAAATGGCGAGAGAGACGGGGATTTGGCGCACCATCCTCACCAAGCTGCCGCTGGAGGTCGCCCATGCTGTGGGCCACGGGAATGCGGAAAGGCTGTGGCGCCTGCCACCGACACCGCCGCTGGCGGCCAACAACTCTTCGCTGCCTTTGGGTCCGAGAGCGCCCGCCGCAAACACGCCTACGGAAGGCAGGCAGAAGGGCCGCGGCAGGTGAACGCGCGCGGTAGCACCGCTACATCTTCACGTCGGGCGGAATCTCCGGCTTGCGCTTGGTCAGGAGAGCATCGAAGCCCGCGCGCGCCTAGCTGGGCACAGCAAGCCGCGAGTTGGTACTGACGTAGGCGATGATCGTCACTAGTGCGCGCCATCTTAACTTTGAAGTAGTTGTGGCGTTGAATTGAGAGACGATGCCCAATCAACTCATTGACAGGTTTCATCGTAGGATCACCGATCTACGGGTTTCTGTGACGGATCGTTGTAACCTTCAGTGCTCCTATTGCATGCCGCCCTTTGGCACCACACACGTCGACCGCCGGGAACTTCTCACCTTTGAAGAGATCAAGCGTCTGGTCTCCCTGCTCGCTAGCCAGGGCATCGAGAAAGTCCGCCTGACGGGCGGTGAACCCCTGATCCGCCGGGATCTACTGCAACTGGTCCAGATGATTCAGCAAATCCCGGGGGTGGGCAAGATCCCCATGACCACGAATGCGGTTCTTTTATGCTTCTATGCTGGCGCGTTGAAAGAATCAGGCCTTACGTCAGTCAACATCAGCTTGGACACTCTCAAGAGAGACCATTTTCAGCAGGTCACCGGTTTTGACAAATTCGACCAAGTGATGACGGGAATTCACAAAGCCCTCGACGTGGGACTTCCCGTTAAGATCAATGTGGTGGCCATCCGCAATTTCAACGATGCCGAAGTGCTTGAGTTTGTCAAGTTGGCCGGTCGCCTCAAGGTCGCCGTGCGCTTTATTGAGTTCATGCCTTTTCAGAATAACCAGTGGTCAATTGAGCAGTTTATTTCCACTCAGGAGATCCAACGGATCGTGGAATCCAAGTACGAGTTGACCCCTCTGGAAAAAGAAGCTCCCTCTTCCACCTCGAAGAATTTCCGCATTGGAGGGCAAGAGGGTACTATTGGCTTTATCGCCTCTATGACCGAGAGTTTTTGCGCCACCTGCAGCCGGGCTCGTCTAACCGCGGAAGGTTATTTTCGACCGTGCCTGCACGACAACATCGAGGTGGACTTGAAAACTCCCTTGAGGGCAGGAAGTTCGGACCAGGAACTCCTTGGGCTCATTCAGGGAGCAATCTGGCAGAAATGGGCAGAACATCCCGACTTTCTCGCCTCCTCAGGCCGGGTAACTGCCGGACCCCGGGAAATGGTTCGCATCGGCGGTTGATTCCCCTGTGCCCCAGGCTTTCAGGCTCCCCCCTCCCCCGCAAGCCAGCCCTTTGAAAAGCTCCCCTCACGAAGCGAAATCTGCTATGATTGAACAAGTTAAAAATCAAGGGGTGCGCCCGTAGCTCAGCTGGATAGAGCGCAGGACTCCGGATCCTGAGGCCGAAGGTTCGAACCCTTTCGGGCGCACCAAATTTTTTCCCCTGCAGGCTCTTCCCGTGCCCCTGGAATTTCAAATTCCTCAATGCCCTGCCGCTAAAGGAAACCTCCAGCTTTACCGATAAAGAGAGGGGACAGAAGGGTTTGTCGCCGCCGAAAACTTACAATTCGTCTAGCCTTGGGAAACAATCCTGGGGCAGCCTGAATCCCGGAATCCTCAAGGAGGAATCACTCCGACCGGAACCCGCAAATAATCGAAGGACCTTCATGGAGCAAGAAATTCTTAAAAACCGCCGGGCTTTCTCCTTTTACAACCGCAGGCGTCTGGACCAGTTGTTCTCCGCCCTTCAGGAGCAAGATGCCTGCATCTTGAGAGCACTTCCATTCTTCCTGCAGATCAACATCAAGAGACTCCCCGGATACGTCGAGGCCAAGGACGTCCCTTGCGGTCTCTACGACTTCTCATGGACGAAAGAGGCACAAACCGCCGTCAAGAAACTTTTTCCCGACCTGCCGTTGGAGCGCCTCAGCTCTACCCACCTCTTTCCAAGGCGTTCAGCAATTGCAATGCTTGCCTTGATTGGCAGCGCTGGGTCCATAGCCCAAACCGAAAAATCGGATCTGGACTTCTGGGTTTGCATCGATGAGCGCTCTTTGGGTACCGCAGCCATGGCGGCCCTGAAGGAAAAACTTAAAGCCCTTGAGCAATGGATCGTGCACGTGAGCAACATGGAGATGCACTTCTTCATCACGGACATCGAAAAAGTGCAAAAAAACGATTTCGGGGAGGCGGGCCTGGAAAGTTCAGGAACCGCGCTGGGAAAGCTTCTCAAAGAGGAGTTTTACCGAACCTCGATTGTCCTTGCTGGGAAAACGCCTCTCTGGTGGATCGCTCCTCCCCGGGCAGATGACGAGACCTATGAAAAGGTCAAACAAATCGTGCGGGCCTCCAGCGAACTCGATCCGCAGGATTATGTAGACCTCGGCAACCTTTCCGAAATTACCTGGGACGAATTCTTCGGCGCTTCTCTCTGGCAAATGAACAAAGCGATGGCCAGCCCTTTTAAGTCAGTACTCAAAATGGCATTTCTGGAAGCCTGCATGGATCCGGAGAATGGGTCGGGTCTGCTCTGCGACGATCTCAAGAAAAGCGTCTTTTCCTTGAGCACTTCGGACAAGCACTTAGACCCTTACATTCTCCTCTTCGACCATATCCTGGACTATAACCAGAAAAAGAATCGGCCTGCAGTTGTAGACCTGCTGCGAACCTGCTTTTACATCAAGGTCGGAGTCCGGCTCTCCCCTCTGGATTTCTCTAAGAAGTTCTCGAGTCGGAAAGAGGAAATCCTGGCCGACTATGTAAAATCTTGGGGTTGGAGCCTTGAAAAGATCAAGACCCTGAACAACTATGTGAATTGGTCCTTCGAGAAGACAATAGCCCTGGGCAAGGAAGTCCACCAATTTTTGTTGGCTACCTATCAGACACTCTCCGACCGGCTCAAAGAAAAGCCGGACCTGACGGCCAAGATTAGCGCCACGGATCTGACCCTGCTGGGCCGCAAACTGGCAAGTCTTTACTCCAAAAAGCCCGGGAAAGTGGAAGTGATCAAACAAGCAGTGGAAGAAGGGCTGGAATTGGAGGCCCTAACCTTGTATACTAGCTACGAAAGTGACTCGAAACGGGGGGAATGGCGGGTGTACCGGGGGATCGTTAGCAGGGAAGAACTTTTTGATGAACGCGGGATGGGAAAGCTTCTCAGGCGCTCCAGAAATCTCCCGGAAGTCCTCATGTGGCTGGTACACAACCGGCTTTACACTCGTGCCACAACCCTTCACATGATTCCCAATGGGAGCCCGATCTCCTTGAACGATCTTAAAGAGATCCTCGGGGAAATTTCCGACTTCTTTTCCCCCATCGACCTTTCCCAATTGGCCAAGAAAGACCTCCTTAGCGAAAGCCGGATCGTCAAGGTGGTGGTGGTGGCAAACTTATTGGCTCAGCGCTGGGCAACGAACCTCTCGGACGTTTCCATCCTGTACCGAACCTCTTGGGGAGAACAGTTCTGCGAGTCTTACTCTTCCACCGGAATCCAAAAAGCAGAGGAATACGTGATCGAGGCGGCCAGAAAGCAGCCGGCATCTGCGTGCTACCGGGTCTGGATTCCCAAAGGGGAAGGGTACAAAACGTTGGCGCCTAAGCTGGAAGATCGCCTCAAGAAAAAACTACCAAAGGCCTACGCTGCCAATTAACCGGCTTCCTGAAGAGGCCGTGAGAAAATCAGAGCCAAAGGCCAAGAGAGAGGAGGAAGTTCTGTGAACCCGCGTAAGAATCCCGCAGACGATCAGGAAGATTACCAAGAACTCTCTCAAGCCATCACCGAGGCCCTTCTCAACTCGGAGGAAGTGCAAAGAGCGCTGGTAAAATTGCAGCGGAAAAGGAAGGTCAAGGCAAAGGGACTGCTGATTTTGGCGTTGAGTCTGGAAGATTTAAAGACCGCTTACGGCCCTACCAGCCGCAAGAAAGTCAGACCGATTATGGCAAGGATCCAAGATCAATTTATAGACGGCAGGCGTCTTTCCGCCAAGGAAATCGCCTTTCATGAATTTCTCGTGGAGAAATTCAACGAGCGGAAGTGGCTAAGGCAAAATCGCCTCTCCCTGGACAATCCTTTCCGGAAAGACTAACACGACGCCCGGAGGTGGACCTCACCCCATGAAAAGAGTGGTCCTGACGGTTCCCGCCTCTACGACCAATCTGGGATCTGGTTTCGATGCCCTGGGTCTCGCCCTGACTCTCCGAAATCGGTTCCTTCTGGAGGAGACCTCCTCCGACGAGTTGATTGAAGTTGTCGGAGAAGGAAGCAAATCCATCCCGAAAGACAGGAGCAATCTGGTCCTGCAGGGCGCACGCCGCCTTTATCGCAGCCTGGGAAAAACGCCTCCCGGTCTCCACATCCGGCAGGAAAACCAAATTCCCATGTGCGGGGGTCTCGGCAGCAGCGCCAGCGCCATCATCGCTGGACTTGCGGGAGCCAACTTCCTATGCGGAGAACCCCTGTCCAGGGATGAGATCCTCCCTCTGGCTCTGGAGCTCGAAGGGCATCCAGACAACGTGGTCCCGGCACTTTACGGGGGATTCACGATTTCTGCTCTGGTCGACGGCCAAGTGTCCTGGCTTAGAGCAAGTTTTCCTTCCGACTTACGTTGTGTCGTTGTCTTGCCTGATCTCACTTGGAGTACGGCTGAAGCGCGCCAACTCTTGCCTGCTCAGATCCCCCGTTCGGATGCTGTCTTCAACGTCCAGCGTGTCTCCTTGCTTCTAGGAGCTCTGTTCTCCGGCCAGTATGACCTGCTGAGGACCGGCATGGCGGATCGCCTCCATCAGCCCTATCGCGCCAAGCGTCTGAACTACCTGGAAGAGGTCTTTCGTCGGGCGCTTGAAGCCGGGGCTTGGGGAACCTGCCTAAGCGGTGCCGGCACGGCCGTGTTGGCTCTGGCCAGTACCTGCGAGGAGGAAATCGGAAGGGCCATGTGCCAGGCTCTTGCAAACCACGGGATCAACTCCCGATTTCTGATCCTGGAAATGGACCCGTGTGGGGTCCAGCTCAACGATCCAGGCTTTTCCAAAGAAAGGTGAGCGCAAGGCCATGGCCGTTGTGAGCAACAAGTTCTCGCTCCAGACCAAGGGACATACGGAGATCATCGACATTACAAAACACGTAGTTCGACACATTGAGCAATCCGGCCTGGACAGTGGTACGGCTACCATTTTTGTCTCAGGCTCTACGGCCGGCGTCACGACACTTGAGTATGAAGCAGGGTTGATCAAGGACCTGACCGAGGCCTGGGAGCGTATCTGCCCGCAGGACCTCCCCTACGCCCACGACAGCCGCTGGGGAGGCGGGAACGGCTACGCCCACGTACGAGCCGCCCTTCTGGGTCCCTCTCTGACCGTTCCCTTCTCTCAGCAAAAGCTGCTTCTGGGAGTCTGGCAGCAAATTGTCCTGGTGGATTTCGACAACAGGTCTAGAAGCCGGGAGATTATCGTTCAGATCATCGGAGAGTGAGCCTTTAAAGTCATGACGGCGAAACGGGAACTCCGCAACCAACTCCTCTTGGCTCGCCAGCACCTGCACCACAAGCGTTGGGGCAAGGCCCTGGAAACCTTGAAAAGAGCCGCCGAACTTGACCCTCCCAACCTGGAGATCCGACTCCAGGTCGCTAGACTGTGCCAGGATCAAAACCAGTGTGAGGAAGCCCTCAAGTACCTGGACAGCATCCTTGCCCAGGAACAGGAATACCACCCCGCTCTCGTCCTCAGGGGCAATATCCTCCTGTCCCAGGGCAAGCCTCGCCAAGCCCTGGAATCCTATCTGCGTGCCGCCGAGCGTCAGGAAGATCCCGAGATCTATTACAACATGGGAATCTGCTATCGCTCTCTCCAAGAACCCCTCAAGGCAGAGAACGCTTTCTTGCGGACGTGGAAGATTTCTCCTAGGGAAGCGCTTGGACTCCTGGCCGGCGCTCAGACCGCGTTGGGGCGGGGGCGTATTGAGGAAGCCCATCAGATCCTGGAGCAGGCTGTCCGGCTTTTTCCGCACTACGCTCCCGCTAAGGAAGAGCTGGCACAGATCTACATTCTGATCAAGCGTCTGGACGAGGCGGAAAAACTCCTGCGGGACCTTCTTGCGGAAGGACACGATGCTGTAACCGTGCAGCATCGCCTCGGATCCATCGCAGCGGAACGGGGAAAATGGCGGGAGGCCATCGACCTCTGGCAAGAGGTCATTCGTCGCAGCCCCGCGGCCGACGAGACTCTACGTGAGATCGGCTGGGCCCATCACATCCTCCGCGAGCCTTCCGAAGCGGAAAACTTTCTCAAACGGGCTTTGCAAATCAACCCCGATAATGCCAGAGCTCTCATTGATTTGGGCACCGTCTACTTCCGCAACGGCTGGCTTCAAGGAGCCATGGATGCCTGGAATCATGCTCTGGCAAAGGAACCCGGAAATGCGGTCTTGAAGCACCATCTAGAGCAGGCCCAGGATCTGATGAGAAGACACGGTCCTATGATTTTTCCTGACCCTGAAGCTTCGACAGAAAACGGGCCCACTCAGCAACCGGAATCCGGAAGCCCGCTTTCTCCTTCCCCAAAAATCCTCCCCATCGAGAGCTATCGGTCTCCTCGCTCACCAGAGTAGAGTTCTATTTAGCCCGAGCCCGGTTCCGACGAAGATCCTTTTTCCTTCTCGCGCCCGCCGACGAGAACGGTGATTTCGCCTTTAAGGGTCTTGCCTTGCAGATCTTGCAGGAGAGAGGCGCTGGTCCCTCGTAGAATCTCCTCAAAACGCTTGGTCATTTCGCGTGCCACAATCAGAGGGCGATCCCCCAGGATCTCCGAAATCTCCTTCAGGAGATCATGAATCCGAAAGGGAGACTCGTAGAAGATCAGGGTAGCGGTCTCCTCCTTGACGGCTTCCAGTCGCCGGCGCCGTTTTCCCTCGCGGTGGGGCAAAAATCCTTCAAACAGAAAGCGATCGGTCGGCAGTCCTGAGGCACACAGAGCGGAGATAAACGCCGTGGGTCCCGGGATAGGAATCACCCGGATACCAACCTCAAGCGCTTGACGGACTAAAACGTATGCAGGGTCCGATATCCCGGGTGTCCCCGCATCCGATACCAGGGCTACTTCGGCCCCTGATAAAATTCTCTGCAGCAGACTCTGAGCCTTTTGCCGCTCGTTGTACTGATGGTAGCTGGTGAGAGGGGTGGAAATTCCGTAATGAGACAGAAGATGACGCGTATGGCGAGTATCTTCGGCAGCAATGAGATTGACTTCTTTGAGAATTCTTAGGGCCCGAAGGGTGATATCCTCCAGGTTTCCTACAGGCGTGGCGACGAGGTAGAGTTTCCCCCCGGCCACGGATCTGGCTTGACCCACAGGAAACTCAGGATCGGTCCTTTCTGCTTTCTGATTCGGTCTTTCTCCCCTTGAGCTGCAAATCGTCAGGATACACCTCGCCCTTCCTGGCTAACTCCTCCAGGGCAGCCGCCACCATCTGCTTGCCCAGTTCCCGGGCTTCCTCCAGAGTTGGAGCTTGCCCGCGGTAATCCCGCATGGCCGGAATAAAGACGTTGTAGCTTCCTCTCTCCACCTTCTCGTAAACCACCGTGTATGTATAACTCTCTTTCCCCATCTTCTCCCCCTCCAGATAGGGATCAGCGCGGCTGCTACACGAGCGCTCGATTTTCCAAGGGCAGGACTCTCCGCCCTCTTCCGTTTCTCGCTGAAAGCTGATGGCTGAGCGCTGATCGCTTATCTTACCGACCCCAGTCCCGGGCATATCGAAAATCTCTGTCGATTGTCCGGTTTGAGATCTTGGCAATAACCGGGAGCCTCCTCTTATACTGGGATCCCTGGATCCGCTTCGTGACCCGTGCAATGAAGCCCGCCTCGAACCCGAGATCCTGGAGCTGTTCTTCATTGTACCGCCGGTCCACCATGTAGTAGAGAAGCCGGTCGACCTCCTCGTAGGTGAACCCCAGTTCCCCCTCATCCGACTGGCCTTGCCAGAGATCCGCAGAGGGAGGCTTACGAAGGATGGGCTCCGGGATTCCCATGGCCTCCGCAAGCTGCCGCACCTGGGTTTTATAGAGGTCCCCCAGGGGATTTATGGCCGAGGCCATGTCTCCGTGCAACGTTCCGTAGCCTAAAAGGAGCTCGGTCTTGTTGCTCGTACCCAGAACAAGAGCTTTCTCGGCCATGGAAAAGTCGTACAGGATCGTCATGCGCTCGCGGGCCATCTTATTGCCTCGCCGAACGGGATCCGCCTCGGGAAACGTTGCGAAGTAAGAGTCGATCATTGGGGTTATGTCAACGATTCGTGAACGGATCCCCAAGGCAGAGACAACTTTGCCGGCGTCGTCCAGACTCTGGGGACTGCTGGTCCTGTATGGCATGATGAGACTCAATACCTGCTCCGGCCCCAGAGCCTCCGCAGCCAGATAGGTCGAGAGACTGGAATCGATCCCTCCTGAAAGCCCGACCACCACGCGCTCGTGCCCGGTCTTCTGCACCTCGTTGCGGATAAAGCCCGTAAGCATCCGCCGAACGAGGGGTACGTTGATCTTCATCTCACTCATCTCCATCCCCTTCCGGAAAGCGCTTTCGATAGATGCGTTGGAGTTCGCGAAATGTAAGATCCAGATCCTCGTCCCGGCGTAAGGTGTTCGAGATCCGGGCCCGGCGCAACTCTTCCAGGTCAAAAAGTCCGACGAGCAAATTCTCCTCGAAATAATCTCCTTTCAGGAGCCGCTCTCCCGCCGGAGACACAATCTCAGATCCCCCCCAGAAATTTACCCCGTCCTCGTAGCCCACCCGGTTTGCAAAACACACCCCCATGGTGAACAGGGTCGCATAAGTGCGGTTTATGGCCTCCCAGGTTTCGGCGATCTCCAGTTTCTCCCCCCTCTCAACACCCCGGCCGGGACTCGCCGAAGGAATCAGCAGAAGATCGGTCCCTTGCTGGGCGGCAAGGTATGCGGTGGAGACATGCCAAAGATCCTCGCAGATCAGGATGGCCGTTTGGCCAAACCGACTTCTGAACGTCCTTACCGTTCGACCACGGGCCAGGTAACGCTGCTCGTCAAAGAGACCATAGGTGGGCAGGTAGACCTTGCGATGGCAATGCCGAATGACACCGTCCTCGAGATAGAGAGCCGCATTATAAAAAAGAGCTTCCTCGGACTCTTCAACGAGACCGACAACCAGAGAGATGTTCCGACTCAATTCCTCTAGCTCATGGACAACGGGCGAGTCCAGGCGCAGAGCTACTTGTGGTACCATGTCTTTTAAGAAATATCCCGTAAGACTCAACTCCGGGAAGACCAAGAGGTCCACTCCGCCCTGGCAACTCCGGTCGATGAATTCCCGGTGGATTTCCAGGTTGCGCTGCAAGTCTCCCAGTGTAGGATTGATCTGAGCCAGCCCGATCCTTGCTTTCAACGGATCCTCTCAGGAAATAAGCGGGTCATCGAGTCCGTACACCGCTTTCATTTCCGCGGAATAGTTTCCACCTTCCCGATAGACGAAAAATGGAGAAGAAACCTGCAACCCTTCCCGACCCTTTTTAACAGCCTCAATCAGGACCATCTTGGCTTGCGCCCCGGGTCGGGCATGGACAAACTGCAGCCGCTTGATGGTCAGGCCCTTTTCCCCGCACACCCGACTCAGCTCGGCCAGGCGAGCCGGGTGATAGGTCAAGAACAACTTACCGTGATCCTTCAAAAGATAGGCACAGGCCTCTCCAAGATCGGCCAATGACATGGCGACCTCGTGGCGCGCCAAGGCCCTCCCGGGGTCCGGACTTAGCCGGCCGCTTTGCGCCGAGCGGTAGGGAGGATTGCTGATGGCCACGTCGAAGCTCCCGGAGGGCCACAGCTCCCGGGCCTGTCGAAAATCCCCACGCAGGATTTCCACCTGCTTTTCAACTCCGTTGCTCTCCACGTTCTTTCGGGCCATGGTCACGAGATCTTCCTGGATCTCGATTCCGACAATCTGCAAGGCCGGATAGCGGCGGGCCAGCAGGACGGCCAGCACTCCACTCCCTGTGCCCAAGTCCACTCCTCTCCCTTCTTTTCTGAGGCAGGTAAAGGAAGCCAGCAGGAAGGGCTCCATAGACACACGGTAACCCGCCCTGGGTTGCTCAATGCGAAGAGAACTCACTTCGTTGATCCTTCAGCAGCCAGGCTGCGAGGACAAAACCCAACCCCTATCTGGATCAATGTTATAGAATTCACTGGGAGAAATCAACGTGCGGCAGGAATATAGCAGATGCGGAGGAGGAATCCCATCTTTCAACTCCCTGAGATCCCCCTCCGCATCATGGCTGGCATGAAGGACAAAGATCGGATCGTTACACCCCGGGAATTAACCTTTCAAAGAGAAGGCAAAGGCCCTGCTGTTCTGGCGCGGCACCGGAAACCTGATCCTCATTCAGCTGCCCCACCATCACCAGGGTACCCCGCCTGAACGGCCAGCGGTCGGCCCAGATAGGCTGCCTTTTCTTCCGGGTGTTTGGAAGCCCCAAAATGCCTGTCATTGGCCCCCCGTTTCTGCATCCCATTCTTCAGAACAGCCCGGAACGGGAAACACAGGGGAGCCCTCCCCAACGGGAACGCAGACTACTTCTTGCCGAGAACTGCGTCCTTCATTGCCTTGGCAATACGGAACCGGAGCACGCGCTTGGCCGGGATCTTGATCGCTTGGCCGGTCTGGGGATTACGCCCCATACGCGCCTTACGGTTGGCCAGAACCAGCTTCCCAAACCCAGGGAGGACAAAACCGTTCTTCGCCTCCTTGGCAGCCAGGGTCTGCAAGGTGTCGAGGATTCCCGCCGCCTGCTTCTTGGTTAGATCAGCCTTCTTGGCCAAGTGGTCCACAACCTGGGCCTTGGTCAACATCTTTCCCATAGGCTTCCCTCCTTTGCCGACATGTAGATTTCAACGCTCCTCCTCGCGGCCTCCATGGCCGAGGATCGGGCAATTATAGCAGAGAAAGAAAGAATGAAAAGAGGATTCGTGAGATGAATTGAGGCTCAGCTCCCCTCTCTGGAGAGCTGGATCAACTCAATTTCGTAGCCGTTTGGATCTTCAAGGAAGGCGATCTCCGATCCCCCAAACCTCATGGGCCCGGGTTCCCGAGTGATTTTCGCCCCCTTGGCCCGCAGTTCCTCACAGGTTTTATAAATATCCTCAACTCCCAGAGCAATGTGTCCAAACGCGTCACCATGATCGTATTGGTGGGTATCCCAGTTATAAGTCAGCTCCAAGACGCTTTGTTGTTCAACCGGCCCGTAGCCCACAAAGGCTAGAGTAAACCTGCCCGAATCGTAGTCTTTCTTACGCAAAATTTTCATCCCCAAAACGTCGCAGTAAAATTTGAGAGACTCTTCGAGATCGTTGACGCGGATCATCGTGTGAAGGAAACGCATGGGACTCCTCCTTGCCGATGGACTACAACCCATTCTTGTCCGGAACGCCAGCCAACTCCCTAAAGCAGACAGGGCGAAAAAATCAGGAAAGCTTCTTTATCTTTTTCTTAACCTTGAAGCTTCTTGCTGGCCACCTGAAGGCGGACTAAGGCTTTCTGGAGAGAGGCCTGGGCCCGTTCGAAGTCGACGTTCTCTTCTGTCCCAGCCAGCAGCTTCTCAGCCCGCCGGCGGGCCGCCTCGGCTCGTTCCTTGTCAATCTCTTCGGCCTTCTCGGCGATCTCGGCCAGGATCGTGACCGACTCGGGCTCCACCTCGGAGTAACCCCAGGCGATGGAAAGATAGTGGCGCTCACTCCCTTTGCGGTAGCAGACCTCGCCGATCCCCAGAGAAGAAAGAAATGGCGTATGGCCGGGTAGGACGCCGAACTCGCCCAAAGTTCCGGGAGCCGTCACTTCATCCACCTGTTCTTCAACCACCAGCCGCTCTGGTGTGACAATTTGCAGGAGTATTGTCTCTGCCATGATCCGCCCTAGCAGGCTGCTGAAAAACGCCCGTCTGCGTTGTTGACTGCGTCACTCGTCGCTGCAGCGTACCTTATCACGTACGCTTCTCTCCTCGCTCCTTGCCGCCTAGCATCCGGGACATTTTTGAGCAGCCTGAAATCCACAGAGGACTTTTTCATATTCCCCTAGGCTCTGTCTGCCTTGAGTTGCTCGGCCTTCTGCAAGACCTCATCCAAATTGCCGACCATGTAGAAGGCTTGCTCGGGAATCTGATCCATGTTCCCCGAGATGATTTCCTTAAACCCCGCGATGGTCTCCTTGACCGGAACGTAGCGACCCGGCTTGCCGGTAAAGGTCTCAGCCACATGGAAAGGCTGGGAGAGGAAACGCTGTATCTTGCGGGCCCGGGCCACCACAAGCTTATCCTCTTCGGAGAGCTCGTCCATTCCCAAGATCGCGATGATGTCCTGCAGATCCTTGTAGCGCTGCAGGATTTTTTGTACATCCCGCGCCACCGAATAGTGCTCCTCTCCCACAACCCGGGGGTCGAGAATGCGAGACGTGGAATCCAACGGATCCACTGCCGGGTAAATTCCCAGCTCGGCGATTTGCCTAGAGAGAACCGTGGTGGCATCCAGGTGAGTGAAGGTCGTGGCCGGGGCCGGGTCCGTAAGGTCGTCGGCCGGCACGTAGATTGCTTGTACCGACGTAATGGATCCCGTCTTGGTGGAGGTGATCCGTTCCTGCAGGTTGCCCATCTCGGTGGCCAACGTGGGCTGGTAGCCCACAGCCGAGGGCATGCGCCCGAGCAGAGCGGAGACCTCGGATCCCGCCTGGGAAAACCGGAAGATGTTATCGATGAAGAGCAGAACATCCTGCCCTTCCACGTCGCGGAAATATTCGGCCACCGTGAGGCCGGTAAGTCCTACGCGCAACCGCGCCCCCGGAGGCTCGGTCATCTGGCCGTAAATGAGGGCTGCCTTGTCGATGACTCCCGAATGCTTCATCTCGAGCCAGAGGTCGTTTCCCTCGCGGGTACGCTCTCCCACTCCGGAAAAGACGGAGATCCCGCCGTGGTGAACGGCGATGTTGTGGATGAGTTCCATGATGATGACGGTCTTGCCCACTCCGGCACCGCCAAAGAGGCCGGTCTTGCCTCCCTTCGTGTAGGGTTCCAGGAGGTCAATCACCTTGATCCCGGTCTCCAGCACTTCGGTGCCGGTGTCCTGATCACTAAAGGAAGGGGCCGGACGGTGGATGGGGTAGCGTTCCTTATACTGAACAGGTCCCATGTTGTCCACGGGTTCCCCGAGAACATTTAAGATCCGTCCCAGGACCCCGGTGCCCACAGGAACGGAAATCGGCGCCCCGGTATCAACCGCCTTCAGTCCCCGCATGAGACCCTCTGTGGGCTGCATGGCCACTGCGCGCACCGTGTTCTCCCCCAGATGCTGAGCGACTTCCACGATGATCTCCGTGTGGTTCTGCCCGTCCTTTCCGTCCGTCGGATTCAGAATCCTTACGGCGTTGTAGAGGGCGGGGAGTTTCCCAAATTCAAACTCAATATCCACTACGGGCCCGATGACCTGGGTTACTTTCCCTTCGTTCATATCACTCCTCCAGAAAACGTGAGAGGCGACTAGAGAGCCTCCGCACCGCTTACGACCTCGATGAGTTCCTTGGTAATGGAAGCCTGCCGGACTTTATTAAAATAGAGGGTCAAACGCTGGATCATGTCCGCGGCATTTTCCGTCGCCGCATCCATGGCGGTCATCCGCGCCCCCTGCTCGCTCGCTGCGGACTCCAGCAGAGCCTGGAAGACCTGGACCTCCACATGCTTCTTGAGCAGGTGGTCCAGCAGCGCGTCCACCGAAGGCTCGTAGAGGTAGTCAATGACTGCCTCCTCCCGATTTTCCTCCTGCGGCATAAAGGGCAGCAAGCGCTGCACGGTCAGGCGCTGCTGCAGCACCGACTTGAATTGATTGTAGATCAGGTAAATCTCGTCCACCGTCTCCTGGGTATAGATCTCCACGAGTTTTTTACCGATGTTGCTCGCATCGGCAAATGTCAGATTCCTGAACAGGTCTGTGTGGGTTTTCCGAATGGAATAGCTGCGGCGCCTGAAGAAATCGTCCGCTTTCCTGCCGATGATCAGCAGACTTTTCTCGCTGAACTGCTCTTCCTCCAGGAAGGCGACCGCACGCTTGATCACGTTGGCGTTGAAGGCCCCGCACAAACCCCGGTCCGCGGTGATCACCACCACCAGGGCCCGCTTCCCTTCCCGTAAGCTCAGTAACGGGTGGCGACCGCGATTGACTCTCAGAGTCAAGGAATTCACCACGTCGGCAATCTTGTGGGCGTAAGGGCGGGCCGACAGCATCCGGTCCTGAGCCCGGCGCAGCTTCGCCGCCGCCACCATCTTCATGGCCTTGGTAATCTGCTGGGTGTTGCGCACGCTGGAGATGCGGCGCCGGATATGCCTTAAGCTTGGCATTTATGCTGGCCTTCCCGTCGCCTCGGCCTTGGGAGCGATTCCTTCCTGGGCCAAGAACTGTTCTTTGAATTCCGTGATGGCCTGACGCAACTTCTCTTCCAGTGCTGCGTCGATCTCCTTTTTTTCCATGATTTCTCGGCCCAACTGGGGGTAGCGGTTGTCCATGAAAGCGAAAAACTCCTTTTCAAATTTTCGGCAGGCCTCCGCCGGAACTTCGTCCAGATACCCGTTTACCCCCATATGGAGCATCATGATCTGCTTTTCCACCGGCAAGGGTTCGTACTGACCCTGCTTGAGGATTTCAACCATCCTTTGGCCCCGGGCCAGCTGGGCCTGGGTCGCCGGGTCAAGCTCGCTGCTGAACTGTGCAAAGGCGGCCATCTCCCGGTACTGGGCCAGGTCCAAACGCAGGCTCCCCGCCACCTTTTTCATGGCTTTGATTTGGGCTGCTCCTCCCACACGGGAAACCGAGAGCCCCACGTTGACCGCCGGACGCACGCCCGCGTAAAACAGATCCCCTTCCAGATAAATTTGCCCGTCCGTGATGGAGATAACATTGGTGGGGATGTAGGCGGATACGTCGCCGGCCTGGGTCTCGATAATCGGCAGTGCCGTTAAGGATCCCCCACCCAGCTTATCACTGAGCTTGGCGGCCCGCTCCAAGAGACGGGAATGCAGGTAGAAGACGTCCCCCGGATAGGCTTCCCGTCCCGGAGGCCTGCGCAGCAAGAGAGAGAGCTGGCGGTAGGAGGCGGCCTGCTTGGAGAGGTCATCGTAGATGACCAGGGCATGGCGGCCGGTGTCCCGGAAGTATTCCCCCATGGCACAGCCTGCGTAGGGAGCAATGTACTGCAACGGGGCTGAGTCACTGGCTGTGGCGGCCACTATGATAGTATATTCCATGGCTCCATTTTCTTCCAGAGCCTTCACAACGCGGGCGACCGTGGAGCGCTTTTGCCCCGTCGCTACATAAATACAAAAAACATCCTTCCCTTTCTGGTTAATAATTGCATCGATGACAATCGCCGTTTTCCCCGTTTGTCGGTCCCCGATGATGAGCTCTCTTTGCCCCCGACCGATGGGAATCATGGAGTCGATGGCTTTGATTCCGGTCTGCAGTGGTTCGCTGACGGGTTGGCGATCAACCACGCCAGGGGCCAGGCGTTCGATGGGACTGGTCTGCTTCGCGTTGATCGGTCCTTTGCCATCCAGGGGTTGCCCTAGGGGGTCGACCACGCGGCCGACAAGCGCCTCGCCCACGGGAACCTCCACAATGCGCCCCGTCCTGCGCACCTCGTCGCCTTCCTTGATCAGACGGTCATCTCCCAGTAGAACACACCCCACGTTATCCTCTTCCAGGTTGAAGGCGATCCCGAACACATCCCCCGGGAAGCGCAGAAGCTCACCGTACATGGCCTTCTCGACCCCGTAGACGCGGGCAATCCCGTCTCCCACGGCGATGACGGTACCCGTCTCACTGAGCTCTACGGTCTTCTCAAAACCTCGAATCTGGTTCTTTATGATTTCGCTGATCTCTTCGGCGCGAATTTCCAT